>NZ_BAXQ01000007.1:0-150986 GCF_001310615.1 Thalassobacillus sp. C254
CCGCATGAACTTCTCCTTCCTACATTCAAGGTGTCTGCGATAACAGACAGAAGTTCAATATAAGAGTGTTCTTCGTCAAATCTTTCTCATTTCCAAGGTTGTCACTAAATGCTCACTCCCTTTATGAAGAATTAAATCAGCACGATTTCTAGTTGGGAGTATGTTTTCATTAAGGTTTGGCTTATTTATAGAATTCCAGATTCCCTCTGCCGTTCTGACAGCTTCATCCTCACTTAAATCAGCGTACATATGGAAATAGGAATTTGGATTTTGAAATGAAGTTTCCCGCAAAAGCTTAAAGCGCTCTACGTACCAAGAAAAGATGTCCTCTTCTTTTGCATCTATATAAATGGAAAAATCAAAGAAATCGGAAACATGAACTTTTCCCAGGTCTTCTTTCGTTGGAGGCTGGAGAACGTTGATTCCCTCAATAATAACAATATCCGGCTGTTTAATTTTTTGTTTTTGAAATGGGACGATATCATAAGTGACATGGGAATACATAGGCGCATCGATTTCGTTTATGCCTGATTTAATGTTAGAAAGAAAGTGAAGAAGCTCACTAACATTATAACTTTCAGGAAAGCCTTTTTTGTTCATTAATCCTTTTTCTATTAACGTAGCATTTGAATATAAAAAACCATCTGTCGTTACTAAATCGACAGTTGGGTGATTTGGCCAAAGGGAAAGCAGTGCTTTTAAAACCCTGGCTATCGTGCTTTTTCCCACAGCAACACTTCCTGCGATTCCGATAATAAAGGGAACTTTCTTTACTTCAGAATGTAAGAATGAGTTCGTGGCTTTATGAAGGTCTTGAGAAGCTGTGGCATGAAGGCTCAGCAGCCTGGAAAGGGGTAAATAGATATCTATCACTTCCTGAGGCGTCATTACCTCATTAAGACCTTGCATATTTTCAATTTCACTTTCCGATAGCGGTAACGTTGCATTATTTTTAAGCTGAGACCATTCTTGTCTGGTAAACGTTGTATAGGGTGTAATCATATGAGGATTCTTTAACATTTTGCACCTCTTTGCTTCATGGGTATCGTTTCTTTTAACTATGTACAATTTTATAACAAACATCATGGAAATGTGAATGGATTTTGACAAACTGTTTGGTTAATTTACCTAATTATCTGTAATTTTACCACTTTTTCACTGTTTTATTTAGTTATTTTGAAATAAATGGAATTGGAATTCAGCGGATAATTGATAGAAAGGTTGGCACACTACAATTATAAACTGCAATAACAAGGAGGAATATTTGAAATGGATAAAAAGATATTAGCAGCTGGTGCATCCGCGTTACTTGCCTTTAGTGTACTTACAGCTTGTGGTCCTGCTGAAGAAGAACCAATGGAGCAAGACCCTGGAATGGAAGAGGGAGAAATGGATCAGGAGATGGAGGAACCAGCTGACGACATGGAAGAAGCAGAAGATGATGAGCTTGACGATGAGGAGTTAGACGAGCTGGAAGATGAAGATGATGATTTAGACGATGAGATGGAAGATATGGAAGATGAAGAAGAAGATGAGGACGAAGAAGAATAATTTACATGAGGACAAGGAACATATTTCCCTTGTCCTTTACCCATGACTATAAAAAGGTGCATTTTTCCTAAGAAAAGAAAACTTCTCATAAAAAAGCCTCTATAGGAGAGGATACTTTACGAACCATTGATTTTATTTTTAAAAGGAGGAACCAACTATGGATGAATTCTCTGAAAAGCAAGTGGAAGCTGTTTCTAAAGCGGTAGCTGACGAGGAAGTTGCAAAAGAAATAGCATCCTTTCAAAGTCAGTTAGGAAATATTCAACAGCAAGTTCAACAGCAGCAGCCTGGACAGCAACAACAGCAGCCAGGGGGTCAACAAGCTGCAATGCAGGGTCAACAAGCGGCACAGCAAACGGAACAACAGTATAACCAGCTGTTAAACCAGATTCAACAGTTTAATCAGCAAGCGAATCAACAGCAGCAGCAGGCTGACCAACAGCTTCAGCAGTCACTGCAGCAAGCGATTCAAAGCTTAAATCAGGGGATGCAGTACATTGAGTCTAACCGTGCATTAAGCCAAATGACTCAAGCTATCAATCAGGCACAGCAGCAGTTAAGCCAAATGGCTTCTCAGCAGTCTCAGCAGCAATCTCCTCAGCAGCAGTCAGGCCAGCAGGGACAACAATATTCATAATGAAAAAGGGCGCCCGATAAGGGTGCCCTTATTTCTTTTTCTTTGATTTTTGTTCTTCAAGCCTGCTTTCCAATAATCTGTACTCTTCCTCTGAAAGTTCGGCGCTTCTTTCGGTAATCACAGCTTCTAATAAGTTTTTATTTTTATAATACTGTTCTTTTTCAGCGTTATAATAGTATTTAACTGCGTCTTCTTCTTTAAAAATTCCTTGCCGATTTTCAACAGAAATGTAACGGGAAAGCCATTTACGTTGAGGTTCTCTTTCGTTCTTACGTTTTGTTCGCTCTTATCTGAAGAGGCAAATTTCTCATAAAAAGCTTTCTTTAATGCTTTTTGCCTCGCTCGCTTTTTCTTCGAGCGTATACTGGATTTTTTTAGCAGCTGTTCTGAGTATTCTTGAAAGGTGACCCCTTTTTGTTCAAGGACTTTTTCAACTTCAGGATAGCGCTGAACTAATTCTTGCTCCATTGATGAAAACTCCAATCTCTATTGTTAATTATGTATACATCTTGCAGCACAAAAAAGCACATACAAAGGATATAGTAACATATTCATTCTTTTTTTGCAGTGGTTGGGAGCTGGAAATAAAGGTGAGCGTGACGTTTACACCCAGGATTAAAAGCTGAATGACAGGATGGGCATCGAGAGCCGCTCGCTAAATACTCATTTGTGCTCATCTCTCTCCCGCAAGCACCGCACATCACTGACTGATGGTCAAACTTTGCTTTTGGCCATCTTTTAAATTGATGATCTTCGTGTTCATGATGACATAGAAAGCAGGAAAAATAGCGAAGGCATTTGAAGCATTTTAAGGCAATGATATCTATTTCTGAACGGTAGTGGGAACACCTTGTTTCGTGGTCAATTCCAGTACCCGTCACATATTTTCCATGGATAAGGCGGTTCACAATCATTCCTCCTTGTGCCTCACACTATTTTACGTGGGGTATTCTTACTTCATATAATTGTGAAAGTTAAGTGAAACAAGTTTATATATTGAGACACCGGGAATAGTTGCTTGTACTTATGAGGCAGAGAAGCCTGATAAGAATGGTGAACAGAAAGGAGCGAAATATTTACAAAAAATTCACGGAAGTGTAATAAGTCTCTGCCTATTTTACACTATTTTTATGTTACCCTGTTAACACATGCTCAGGAGAGTAGCTCTTTGATTTTAATTATAGCAAAGGTTGAAGATATTAAGGGTAAAATCCTTGCTGCAATATACTTGTGTAATAAAGCCTGTTATATCAAAAGACCTATTAAATAAATAGGGAATTGTGACAAAAAGAAGAATTTCCTGCGGGAAGCTCGACACTATGCATCTTCTTGTGCTATAGTGAATAATATAAGATTATTCTGAATTTTCTACATCTTATCAAGGACTGAATCCTGAGTACAATGTAGAGTATCTAATCTAAGGAGGGATATTTCATGCAAGTGAAAGAGAGCATGGAAACGTTAGTTAAACGCAAGGCGCGAGAGCTCTGCAGCTCAATGCAATTAAGAGGTTGGGCGAGTACTCAGTTTATTCCTACAAAGCCTTTGGCCTGACAATGATTAGTACTACAGGCTGCCGAGCATGGTTTGGAAAACGCTGGGGTATGATCTGCGATGATTCTGATACTCACCTTAAGGTCGTATTAGATCTTCCGAAAGGGAAAATTGACCATAATTATGCAGCTGAACGCCTTGGTCTTCCTAAGGTAGAGGAACAGCCGACCAAAGCGGTGTAAGCATGATTGATAATCGTGATCGGGATACCGTTGTATTGTATCTATATGGTCGTGAATTAGAGAATGTTGAGTTTAAGCATTCTGAAATTCTTGATTTTATTAGTGATGTACGCAGATGGTCCTGCTTATAATCATGGACTGTAGTAAAAGCCAAAGAGCGTAACCCTTAGGGGTGCGCTTTATTTTTTTGCTTTTTTTCACTCTAAACAGAACCAGGGAAGGTTGTTTGTGCAAAAAGTTTTGCTGTTAAACCGTTTAGGGAATAAACTATTGGGTTTAGAAAGGGAGGCAGAACGATGTGAATGAATACAGAATGTAAAGATTAACCAGCCAATACAATGAAGAATATATACTTGCTGCAAAACGGCTAGAGTCATTACTCAAAGAAAAAGTTAAACCAATGAGCATTGAACAAATTGGCATCCTCAGTCAGTTGTTTATTCCCGGTCCAATGCTTGCTAATGAAATTGCAAAGGCTCTTGGTGTACATAAAAGCGCATATTCGCCTAAAGGAGACCGATAGATTTTCAATCGGTGGAGTGTCTCGCAAGAAAGATGATATATTTTTCTATATCTTACCAGAATAGGTGAAGAAATTATATACAGGTACAGAAAAAGTAATGACCAAATTTTTTTACGTACTGCTTTCCGGCATTGAACCCAGCTGAAGTGGAAGTATTTCTTAGCGGTTATAGAAAATCTCACTATAAATCAATGAGGGGGAAGGATGATGGAAATGAGAAAAAAATACAGGTGGCTCTACATATTGCCTTTCATTTGGATCGCCTTAAGTATCTTGCTTTTTATTACGGCACCGGATCTGGATCAGCTTGTCAGAGAAGAAGGCCAGGCACCTGTTCCAGAGGCTATCCTTCTTCCATAGCTGATCACATGATTGAACGGAACGAAGGCGGAGCAGGGGAAGAAGTGATTGCCCTTTATTTTGATGAGGACGGGCTTTCTCCTGGTCAAATAAATGAAATACAAGTCACTCTTAATGATGTAGAAGATGAAATAGGAGGAGTGGAGGTGAAACAGCTGATCACTCCTTTTGACTCCCAGGAACAGGAAGAACTTCTTTCCAGCGATGATGGAACAGCCATGATCGCTGTTGTTGAATTAAATATGGAAATGAGTGATACAACGAATATTCGTTCCTCTTTAGAGGAAAGCATGGAAGCCAGTGGCGTTCCTACATTGCTTACAGGATCATCTATTATAGAGGAAGATGTGATCGTCAGTTCGGAACAGGGACTGGCCACGACAGAAATGATTACCGTTATTTTTGTTATGTTCATCTTGCTATTAGTATTTCGATCAATCGCTGCCCCGCTGGTTCCTTTGATCACGGTTGGGGCTTCTTACATCTTGGCAGTGTCACTTGTCGCTTTCCTTGTTGAATATTGGAACTTTCCAGTTTCGAATTTCACACAAATATTTATTGTTGCTGTTTTGTTTGGAATCGGTACAGATTATTGTATATTGCTTCTAACACGATTTAAAGAGGAACTGATTAGACGAAAAGACCGGGTTCTTGCTATGAAGGCAACCTTTAAAGCGGTTGGACCTACTGTTTTTTACAGTGGAATCACTGGTTTTATTGGTTTTGCAGCTATAGGATTTGCTGACTTTTCTCTATACAGATCTGCAGTCGGTGTTTCCGTAGGAATATTGATTCTTCTTGTTGCACTATGGGTGTGGGTACCTGCGCTATGCTGCTTCTTGGCGAAAAGCTGTTTTGGCCAGTGAGAGGAGAATTAAAAATCACCACCTCGCGGACGTGGACCTACTTAGGACGGTTTTCGGTATATAAGCCAGGCTGGACAATTTTAATTCTTGCTCTGATCCTTATCCCTGCAATTTTTACTTATGATAATGAAACTTCTTTTGATTCATTGGATGAAATAAGTGACGAATATGATTCAGTCAGAGCTTTTGATTTGATTGCTGAAAAATTTGGCGAAGGAGAGGCTTTTCCTGCAACAGTTGTGGTCGAACATGACGAGCCGTGGGATGCCCAGAGCTTGGTCCCCTATATTCAACTCATCACCCAGGAAATTGAAAAAATAGAAGGAATCGAGGAAGTAAGAAGTGTAACTCAGCCGGAGGGAAATCTTGTTAATGAATTTAGGATTCCATTCTTGGCAGGGGAAATCGGTGATGGCATAAGGGAAGCTGTTGATGGACTAGAAGAGATTGCCGAAAACCTTTTTGAATTAGAGGAAAGTTTAAGCAGCTATCAAGGGGAATTTGAAGAAGCCGCAATCAATGCGGGAGAGCTTGCTGAAGGGACAGAGTCGATAGAGGAAGGTGCAGTGTCTCTTGAAAATGAGATGGCAGAGGTGAGTGAGGCAGTTGAAGAAACCGCTTCCTCAACAGAACAAATGAGCAGCAGTCTGGGAGAAATCCAAACACAGCTTACCCCTCTAGCAGAAGAAGGAGTCTTGCCGCAAGATACAATCAATGGGTTGAATGAAATTACCATGGGACTTGAGGAAGTAGCAGCCGTCTTGTACGAGATTGCAGGAGGACAGGCAGCCATTGGAGAAGAGACAGGAAATCTTGCAGAGGGAGCAGGTGAAAGTGGAGAAGGACAGGCTGAAATACAAATATCCTTCGAAGAAGTTGCCCTCGTTTTCGGCGACATAGCAAATGGTCTAGGAGAACTTGGTGAAGGGACCGTAGAAGCTGGCGAGGGTCTGGCAGGGGCTGAAGATATAGTAACAGAAATTGAAGAGCAGGAAAGGAATCCGTTGGAAGGGTTTTTCGTTGCAAATGAAATACTAGAAGATGAGGAACTTGAAGAAGCGTGGGATTCCTTTAGCACACCAAACCGTCAAGCTGCTATATTTAATGTTGTTTTTGAAATGAATCCTTATAGTAATGAAGCGATGGATTTGGTAGATGTGATAAACGAGAGAGTAGGGATTGCCCTTGAAGGGACAGAACTCGAGGGGAACGAATATTCTATTGGCGGTTTGTCAAGTATGAACCGGGATTTAGGTGAAGTGTCGGACGAGGACTTTGTCAGAACAGCAGTGATCATGCTTTCAGGGATCTTTCTTGTTCTAGTGTTTCTGCTTCGCTCCTTAGTGATGCCGCTATATATTTTGGCCTCTTTAATTTTAACGTATCTTGTATCCGTGTCTTTAACTGAATTTATATTTGTGACTATTCTTGGGTATTCAGGAATTAGCTGGGCAGTGCCATTTTTTGGTTTTGTTATGCTTATGGCGCTAGGTGTTGACTACTCTATTTTTTTAATGGCTCGATTTGCAGAAGATGTAGAGAAATTGCCTGTAAAAGAAGCATGGTTCATGCGATGGGACAAATTGGCACTGTTATTTTGTCTGCTGCAGTTATCCTTGCGGGCACATTTGGGGCCATGATGCCTTCTGGTGTATTGTCACTTATGCAAATAGGAACCCTCGTTTTGACTGGATTGCTGATGTATGCTGTTATTATGCTGCCGTTGTTTGTTCCTGTTATGGCAAATTTATTTGGAAATCACAACTGGTGGCCATTTAAAAATCGCGGCGGAAGGCAGAAGCAAGAAAAGGTTTAGGGAAATTTGGCCGGGGGAAAAGTTGTTACGAATCTTTACAAAAGTAAGTTATGGAAGGGGAGATTCCAGTGGCTAAGATTTTGATGGTTACTACTAGCAGCTACGAATTAAATGAGTATCAGAAAACAGGGTTATGGGTCTCTGAATTTACAGAGCCATATTTAGAATTTAAGAATGCAGGTCATGAGGTGACCGTTGCGAGTGCTGAGGGAGGGAATGTGCCTCTTGATCCCAATAGTCTGGAAGAGGATGCCCCTGAAGAATGGCGGGAAGTTATGAAGTTGTTAAGTGACACACCGTCTGTAAGTGAATTTAATGCTAAAGATTTTGACGGGGTCTTTCTTCCTGGAGGGCACGGGACAATGCTGGACCTCCCGGATAATGAATCTCTGCAGTCACTGCTTAAGGAAACGGCTGAAGAAGATAAAGCAATCGGTGCTGTGTGCCACGGACTGCAGGATTAGTGGGAGTAACATTATCAGATGGAACTCCGTTAGTGAAAGGCAAACGTGTCACATCTTTTAAAAACGATGAAAGAAAAAGAAATGAAAGTTTATGAAAAGGTACCATTTCTACTTGAAAGCCGG
The DNA here is from genome assembly GCF_001310615.1 of Thalassobacillus sp. C254. Classification (NCBI taxonomy): domain Bacteria; kingdom Bacillati; phylum Bacillota; class Bacilli; order Caryophanales; family Bacillaceae; genus Thalassobacillus; species Thalassobacillus sp. C254. The sequence goes on from NZ_BAXQ01000007.1 coordinate 8,077, forward strand.
CTTGAAGAGCTAGGGGCGACTTTCACGTCAGGGGAAAACTTCACTGATCATGTGGAAGTGGATGGAAACCTTGTCACAGGCAGAACCCCCAATCAAGCATACAAACTGCGAAAGAATTTTTAAACGTACTGTCGTAAGATAGAGGGGGGAGGGGATGTTTCCCTCCCCCCTTTGTGGTGCGGTGCCTGGCAGCTTTTAGGTGATGTTAGTAGAATAGGCAGTATGTAAAGATTTAATATGACAAATGTTACAAATTTGTAAAGGGTGCCAGGCACCGCAATGCCACAGTAATAATATTGTGAGTTTGTGATAAAAATATAAAGGAGCTTGTTCTAATTCGTTAGAAAAAGTGTAGGCATGCAGTATAGATGATGTTACAATATTTTAAAGTAATCAGACAAAGAGGAAAGACGGGGTGTAGCATGAAATCATATCAGCGCAAATTCTTTTACTTAGGAAGTCATCATGGTATTTTGGAACCGATGACAATGGACAGGGTTCGTGAAGCAGGTTTTGATTTACAGGTTGAAAAAGATGATTTTCCTTACTTTATAAGTTTTTGCAGAGAATGGCATTCATTTTTTGAAGAAAAGGCCAGGGAAGTCAATCCACTGTACCGTCCGTATATTAAAGAAGCAGCCTTGTTTTTTGACGAACAGGTAGAACAAATCACGCTTTGTACTGCTCCTCACTATGATTCAACCTCTTATCAAGTACCATTTACAGATTTAGTGTATTCTTTAATGCTTGCCTACGATGCATTTGACCATGTTTTGGAAGCGTATAACCATATGCCGGCCCATTTTGAGACAGGGCTTAAATATTACCGCACTTTTGCATTTTTATCGGATCCTGTGAAAGCTCAATTTATCCTAAACCACTTACCTGATTTAAGGTTAAGTGTTGAATAATATAATACAGGGAAAAGCCCTTCATTTAAGCAGGGTTTTTCTTTTTTTATGTGCTTTTTTTACTAAAAGTGGGTAAGGTAACAAGAAGACAGATCTTTTCTACGTGTCATCCTTTACATCCAGCTGTTGCTTTGGTAAATTACGAAGGTCTTATTTTTTAGAAGTTGATAAAAAGGAAAATATAAGAAAAGAGTGGTGAATTTAAAATGCTGAATGTATTATGGGGGCTTATGGGGATTGTATTTGTTCTCTTCCTGGCATTTCTCGTTTCAGCAAGAAAACGTGCAATTCGTCCGAGAACAATACTTGGCGGCCTGGCTATTCAAATAGGATTTGCATTTATCGTTTTACAATGGCAGACAGGGCGGGAGTTCCTACAGTGGTTAACAGTTGTTGTTTCAAGTATAGTGGATTATACGAACGAAGGTATTGATTTTCTATTTGGAGGATTGTTTGAGGTGGAAGGGGTAGGTCACGTATTTGCCTTTCAAGTCCTTCCGATTATCATCTTTTTCTCCTCTTTAATTGCAGTACTGTACTACATAGGCGTCATGCAGTGGTTTATTAAGCTGTTAGGAGGAGCCCTTTCTTTCTTATTGGGAACCAGTAAGGCAGAGTCAATGTCGGCTGCAGCCAACATCTTTGTGGGGCAGACAGAAGCACCTCTTGTCGTTCGTCCTTATTTGCCGCGCATGACTAAATCTGAACTCTTTACAGTCATGACCGGAGGACTGGCTTCTGTTGCCGGCTCTGTTTTATTTGGTTATTACGCCTTGGGTGTCAGGCTTGATTATCTCCTGGCGGCAAGCTTTATGGCAGCACCCGCGGGTTTAATTATGGCAAAAATGATTATGCCTGAAACAGAAGTCTCTGAAACCACCGATGAGATAAAAATTGAAAAAGACAAAGAGTCTCAAAATGTTATCGATGCTGCTGCCCGGGGAGCATCTACGGGTCTTCAGCTTGCATTAAATGTAGGGGCAATGCTTCTTGCCTTTATTGCATTGATTGCTCTGGCTAATGGAATCCTTGGATTTATCGGAGGCTTGTTCGGGGCGGAGAACCTGACTCTTGAAATGATACTCGGATTTATATTTGCGCCGGTTGCGTTTATGATAGGTGTACCTTGGGGGGAAGCCTTGCAGGCAGGAAGCTTTATTGGACAAAAGCTTGTTTTGAATGAATTTGTCGCTTACGCTAATTTTGCCCCAGAGATTGAGAATTTTTCTGAAAAAGCAGAAGCGATCATCACCTTTGCTCTTTGTGGATTCGCTAATATTGCCTCACTGGCTATACTGTTAGGTGGAATTGGCGGATTAGCTCCTAACAGGCGCAGTGAAATTGCCCAGCTTGGTGTGCGGGCGATTATTGCTGGTACTCTCGCATCATTATTAAGCGCTTCAATTGCAGGGATGTTTATTTAAGAAGCTCTCTAATTGAGAGCTTTTTCATACCTTATTATAAAATTTCACGTACCGTATTATATATATTAAATAAATATATACTTAAAAGAAATTCTAATCTTGAATTCAGTTTTTGAAAATCTTAATAGCAAAATTTATTAAAAATATTTTGCGGATAGATTGGTATTAAGTAAGATAGTAGTAATTAAGCACTTGATTTTAAAAGCTGATGGAGGTTACCATATGAGCTTAAAAAAAATTATTGAAAATACACCTTCCCCAAGAACAGTGTCAAGCTTAACAGACGACCTTAAGCAACTAGGAGTGAAACGGGGAGATATGATTATAGTCCATTCTGCACTTTCATCCTTAGGGTGGGTTTGCGGCGGAGCTCAAGCTGTAGTAGAGGCTTTAATTAAAACAGTGGGTGAAGAAGGTACCCTTATTATGCCAGCTCAATCACCAGACTGGTCTGATCCAGAAGAGTGGTGTGAGCCGGAAATCCCGCAAGAATGGTGGTCTATTATTAAAAAGGAAATGCCTGCCTTTGATCCAGCTGTCACCCCAACCCAGGAGATGGGGGCCGTTGCTGAATATTTTCGTACTTATCCTGGTGTAATAAGAAGCAGCCACCCTTTAGAATCTTTTTGTGCCTGGGGAAAACATAAAGAGTTCGTTACGAAAGAGCAGCCTCTGGATTTTGCCATGGGAGAGAATTCTCCACTTGAAAAAATTTATTCACAAGACGGCAAGGTTCTATTAATAGGTGTTGGTTATAATTCAAATACCTCCATGCATTTAAGTGAGCATCGGGTCCCCTTTATACCTATCGTGCAAGATGCTGTGCCATGATCATAAATGGAGAAAGAGTTTGGAAAACATACAAAAGCATTGAATATGGGGATGAGTTATTTGATGAAATTGGTGAACATTTTGAAAAAGAATATCCAGCGCTTGTTACACAGGGAAAAGTAGGATCGGCTTTTTCCAGGTTAATGCTTCAGCGAGATATTGTTGACTATGCCGAGAAGTGGTTTAAAAATAACAAAGACAAACTACCGTTTATAAGGGATAGTAATGACGAAAGGTAAGTAAGAAATTTTTAAATTTGATCTTGATCTCCAAAAAAAATAAAAAAATATCTGTGAGCCTACCCAATATTTAATCTCCCACATACATTATTGAGAAAGGTTTTGGGGGAGGTGAGAAAATGGGATACGGATATTCCAGCAGCTTTGCTTTATTAGTTGTTTTGTTTATCCTGCTAGTGATTATCGGAGCTTCCTATGCAGGAAAAGGTTATGGAGGATACGGAGCAGGAGGCTACTGGATGGTAGAGGCAGAAGCTTTATCTGGCCTGAAAATTGCCAGGTGAAGCTTCTTTTCTTTTGTGGAATTGTTGATTCCTTCTTTATAAGAGAGTAATATGGCGTTAGGATACATACGAGGAGGATTGTAAATGATACATCATACATGGCATGAAGCAGAGACAATTAAAGAGCTAAAGTGCGTTCATGCAGATGCAAAAAAGTATAAAGTAAACAATGTATTGACACCTGGTAAAGTTTACTCATTAAAAAATGAAACAGATGAATTTTATTTTGTTATTGATAACACGGGTAAAATCGGTGGTTTCAAAAAAGAATATTTTGAAGAAATATAATTCTGTTATTTGTTTTGGAAGACTGTTGAGAATCTCTCAATAGTCTTTTTTAGAGGAGTGGGACCTCTGCATAAACAACTATGTTAAAAATTTTCACTATAGTGGACAAAAGGGTGAGAATGAGGCAATATAAAGTTATGAAATGATCTCATACCAATTTTATTTAGGAAGAAGGGAAAAAATGAAGAGGATGGTAAGAACGTCATTTGCAATTTTGTTAACGTTTCTTTTCTTTGCCTTCCTGCCGGATAAAGGGCAAGCACAAGCAGTCCTTGAAGAAGGTAGTGAGGGATATGAAGTCACTGTGCTTCAGCAGGACTTACACAGGCTTGGTTATTTGCCAGTTGCAGCAACAGGTTATTTCGGACCTTTAACAACAGAGGCAGTTCGTAATTTTCAATATGACTTTAATCTAACTGTTGACGGCATTGCAGGTCCAGGAACCAAGCATAGAATACAGGAAGTACATAAAATGGCTAGAATCGTTTATGGTGAAGCAAGAGGGGAGTCATTTGAAGGACAGGTAGCTGTAGCAGCAGTAATGAAAAATCGTCTTTATTCCACTCAATTTCCTTCTAGTGTAAGTGAAGTAATCTTTCAAAGAAATGCTTTTACTGCTGTCCAGGATGGCCAGTATTATTTAACCCCTGATGCCACGGCATACCGCGCAGTCGTCGAAGCATGGAGAGGATGGGACCCTTCTGCAGGATCACTTTATTATTTTAACCCGGATATTGCAACTTCTGAATGGATAAAAACCAGAACACCAGAATTTCGTATAGGAAAACATGTATTTGCGTATTAATAAATCCCAGAAAAGAATGCAGGCATTAAGCAGCCTGCATTTTTTTCTATTCTTCTGTGCGTGGAGAAGCCGGGTTACAATCTGGAGCAGAAATGCTGCTTGATTCTGCCAGCTTCATTAAATAGTAGCATTCTTCTCTTGCCATATGGTCTGCCATGAGCGGTGAAAGGTTGAAAGCATCTCATCAGTCAGTCCTAATTCTTCAATTTCATTAAGAAATGCTTTAAACAACGTTATTTCAAGCTCTACTTGATGGTTAAACCTTGATAGAGCGGGGAATTGTGTAACATTGGAACGAAGGTAGCCCGTCATTTCAACGGCTTTAATATAGAATTCTTCAAAGGTTTTCGTGAAGGATTCTGACGTCCGTTTCAGTTTTTTTTCTACCATATCCAATGATCCTGTTATCCCATCGGCATGGCCGGCAGCATCGAGAAGCCAAACTAAATGATGATGAAGCGCATGTGCAGGGGGAGCTTTTTCCCCTTGGATTAAATAACCGAGTATTCGAATATATTCCTCAACCTCATTGACCATGTGATTAAGGAAGGTAGGCGTTAACTCAATCGTTATTTGGCCTACCAAGTGCTCTTTAATTATAGCAAGCTTAAAAGTTCTTATTTTTTGGGAGGCTTCAAACGCTTCTCTTGAAAGAGTGATAAGCTCATCATCAAGCAGTGCTTCTCTGGATCGTTCAAGCAACGCGTCAAATACAGAAACAAATTCACGAGCTTGCTTTACCTTTTCCTCTTCTTCTGGGGATAACGTATCTCTAATAAACCGGGCATGGTCTCCAAGGACCTGAAGCCAGAATTGATGTTCAAATATTGTTTCCTCGTACCAATTTTTCACATCGTGCACCTCCTGCCATAATCAAAACCTTTACTACTTTATGAAAAGAGGTGCCGGATAATTAATTCAGTTCCTTAAAAAAAATGTTTGAAAACCTATTAAATTTGGTATGTTAATTAAGAAAGCAATAAAAACATGCTGCCAATCTTATCCGCTAAATACGAAATATGATAAAGGCAAGTTTAAATAATTTAGAAGGAGAGATCATTTATGGGCCGTTTAATTGGGAATTTCTTTCGCTCCATTTTGTTGGGGATCATCTTAAAATACGTTTCGAGGTTCTTTAGAAGACTTCTTGCTCCAAAATAAACGATATCCACCTAAGGCGGTGGATTCTTTATTGTATGGAAGCTATGATAGAGGGAGGAGCTGAGCTTTCTATAACATTAAGCAGGACAGCCTCTATGATTCATAATTTGCAGCTTTCACAAAGCGTATTTCATCTTCAATTACTCCACAGCTGCCACATTGTACTCGTTTTTCCGGTCCATTGTATGGTAAATGATAAGGCTCAAGGGTTTCAATTAACAGGTATTGATTTGTGTCAGGATTAAATTTAACTGACTTGGCAACTTGTTCAATAACATTGAATCTGCTTTTAGCCTTACAGGAAGGACACCGGTAGGCTTTCAACATCGATCACTCCTTTATCCTTTACTTGTTTGTATATTCTTTTTTTCAAAGTGGCACTGGGGACACTGATAAATTACATTCTGGTTAGATTGGGCGGTAAGGACCTCATTCATAGGCTTTTCATTTTCGCACTTTGGACATTTTACATTGGGAACCATTTTTTCCTCCTTATTACCGGGATTTATCATGCTGGTTTTCCAGCCATTCAAGGATCTCATTTTGACTCTGAAATACTTTGTCTCCTTGTACATAGTTTTCATCCTGGACAGAAAGAAACTTGCCATCAGATTTAAAATCCCATCCAATTTCTTTGGCGTCTTGAGTCAGCAGAATAATTTGTTTGATTTCATCAAAAGTCATAATGACCACCTCCAGCATCCAAGCTTTTTATTTAGTCTCACCAGCTTGGATGCTTGCTATTCCAGGGATTGAAAGAAAGGGGGAGGGAGACTGTGCGTGAAAAAGAATTAGATGGAGACTTATACGATGAGAAATATGAAGATCCTTCTCCTGAAGATTTTCTTACAGACGAGGAAGAAAGGAAAAAGGAATATAACCCCAAAAAGAAAAAAGGAAATAAGCCTTTATAAAAGGGATTGCTGTCTTGATTGCTGCTATGCTTATTTTTCAAGTAACAGCTACTTTTTTTCAAACATTTAATTTAGATGCGCTTCAGTTCCTTCGTACGTCTTACCAGCTCTCTCAACAGGAGGATGTTCAGGAATGGAGACAATCTGTTGTCACTATTCATGGGGAAGGCTTTTTTTGAACGTTCTCAAGGAACTGGGTTTCTGATCTCCTCAGACGGTTTGGTTGTCACGAACCATCACGTTGTTGAACATCATGAAACCATAGGAGTAAGTTTAGAAAATGGAGATGTTTTTGAAGGAGAAGTTCTTACCAGTGACTCCAATGTGGATATTGCACTCATTCAGATAGAAGCAGACGATGATCTCCCGTCGCTTTCCTTACGTGATACACCAATACAAGAAGAGGAAGATATTATTGTGATTGGCAATCCTCTGGCTTTTACTCAAATTGCTAATGAAGGGGAAATCCTTGCTGCAAAAGCTGATGACAATGTGATGCAAATATCTGCTCCTATATACAGTGGAAATAGTGGAAGCCCGGTAATTGATGAGAATGGCGACGTTGCCGGCGTTGTTTTTGCGAGAAGGCAGGTGGATGACCCTGAGAGAAATTCTGTTGGTTTGGCTGTTCCAATTGAAGAAGTAAGGGAAAGACTGTCAGAGCTTGAGAAGCTGAGTTTCCTTTTTACGCTAAATCTGCTAGCCATATATAGGGTCTTTCTTGCAGACACTAACCTTTGTGGAAAGCTCTTTGCAGGCTTTTTCACAATAAAGACAGGGGGGATCATGATGGGCATACTCGGAGGAAATCCTAAAGACGAGCCAATGCACTATGGTGAAATTTTCAGTATGTGGACGTATGTGGCGGGAATTAAAGGAATGGTGGCCAGGTATGAGACATTTATAAATCATTGTGGGGACAACGATTTAATTGACTTTCTTCAAGACCGCATTAAGCAGGGAAAACAGGAGGAAGAACAACTGGAAAACATGCTGAAGGAAGAAGGAATCGGCCTGCCTCCGACACCTCCATCAACACCTAATGCAAATGTAGAAGATATTCCGGTAGGTGCAAAATTTAACGAGCCGGAAATTTCTGCAAACTTAGCAAAAGATATAACAGCAGGCTTAATGGCATGCAGTCAGATCATGGGGGAGAGCACTCGAGAGGACATTGGCATGATGTTTGGACAATTTCATACAGCAAAAGCTGCCCTCGGAGGAAGACTTTTACGAATGAACAAAGAAAAGGGCTGGCTCGTACCACCACCCCTTCATGTGAAAACACCTGAACCTGTCGGCGTATAGTAAAAAATGGCTCTCACAGCAGTGAGAGCCATTTCTGATTGAGTGGGATTGATTACTTACAATCCCACTCGCTAATTAGAGATCTTTTCAAAGTGCATCCTTGGAATAGCGTGAGAAGAACAATTACTTAACCAGCTTCTCACTTTCAAGATACTCATCATACGTCATTTTTTTATCAATCAAGCCATTTGGCGTAAACTCCATGATGCGGTTAGCAATGGATTGAATAAATTGATGGTCGTGAGATGAGAAAATAACAGAGCCTTTGAAATCAATAAGACCATTGTTTAAGGAAGTAATGGATTCAAGATCCAAATGGTTTGTCGGCTCATCCAACAAAAGAACATTAGCTCCGCTTAACATCATTTTAGAAAGCATACAGCGAACTTTTTCCCCTCCGGAAAGGACGCTCGCTTTCTTATGAACCTCGTCTCCTGAAAAGAGCATTCTCCCCAAGAATCCACGTAAAAAGCTTTCTGTTTCATCTTCAGGAGAGTATTGACGAAGCCAATCAACAAGATTTAGATCCTTGCCTTCAAAGTAAGGAGAATTGTCTTTTGGGAAATAGGATTGTGAGGTAGTAAGACCCCATTTAAATGAGCCACTGTCAGGCTCCATTTCTCCCATTAGAATTTTCATTAAGGTTGTTTTTGCAATTTCTTGATCACCAACTAAAGCAACCTTCTCATTACTATTAAGAGTAAAGCTTACATTATCAAGAACTTTCACACCGTCAACCGTCTTGGTCAATCCTTCTACCGTTAATAAATCATTGCCTAATTCACGATTGGGCTTGAAGTTTACGTACGGATACTTCCTGGAGGAAGGCTTGATATCTTCAAGGTTAATTTTTCAAGAGTTTTCTTTCTGGATGTTGCTTGTTTTGATTTAGAGGCATTTGCGCTAAATCGTGCAACGAACTCTTGAAGCTGTTTGATTTGTTCTTCTTTTTTACGGTTTTGATCCTTAGCCATTTGAAGAGCAAGCTGACTGGACTCATACCAGAAATCATAGTTACCAACATACAGTTCAATCTTACCGTAATCCACATCGGCAATATGTGTACAAACCTTGTTAAGGAAGTGACGGTCATGGGAAACCACAATGACTGTGTTTTCGAAGTTAATCAAGAAATCTTCAAGCCACTGAATCGCCTTAACGTCAAGGTGGTTTGTCGGCTCATCCATAAGAAGAATATCTGGTTTACCAAATAAGGTCTGGGCAAGCAGGACTTTTACCTTTTCTGAACCCGTCAGTTCAGCCATTTTTTTGTAATGATATTCTTCCCCTAATCCAAGTCCTCTTAATAACTGGGCAGCTTCCGTTTCGGCTTCATAACCGTCCATTTCAGCAAATTCCCCTTCTAGTTCAGCAGCACGAATCCCATCTTCATCTGAGAAATCTTCTTTCATATAGATCGCATTTTTCTCATTCATTACCTCATACAGACGCTCATGGCCCATGATAACAACATTCAATACTTCTTCTTCTTCATAGGCAAAGTGGTCCTGTTTAAGGACAGCCAGCCGGTTTCCTTTTTTTATATGAACTTCACCAGTCTGTGACTCAATTTCACCAGAAAGGATTTTTAAGAACGTTGATTTTCCGGCACCATTGGCACCAATTAACCCATAGCAATTACCAGGGTTAAATTGAACGTTAACTTCTTCAAAGAGTTTCTTATCGCCATATCGCAGTCCTACGTTATTACAAGTAATCACAGTTATAACATCCTCCAATTCTAATCTCCTTGTATAATAACACTTATTTGGTAAAAGTACATAGGAGAAAGAAAGTTCATAGGAAACAAAACAGAGAGAATTTAAAGATTTCAGGAAAAAAGGACATACTAATAAGAAGGAGGCAGGAAAATGAAAACAGTGGTCCAGCAGCTTTTTGATTTTTTATTTGGTAAGCACCCTTATATCCTCCCTTTATAATGGGGCCCTTTTATTTATCTTCTTCTCAATAATAATAGGAATTGTTACTTCTCGATTTCCTTTTTAACATGTGGCCCTTTATTCGTTTAAGGCAATTCCTCCGAATTTTTCTGTGTTGAAAATATTACAACAAGTGTAAGAGGGAGGATGTATCCCACAAAAGATTGGAGAGTGGCTGCAATTTGCGAGAAACCTACGGGTGTGATATCTCCGTATCCTACAGCGGCCATTGTAATAAAACTAAAATAAATCATTTTCCATATATTAAAAACCGCTTCATGTTCAGGCGTTCTCTGATAATGATCTACAATGAATCCAAGGCTTGTCATATCAAAAATTAAATATAATAAGGCAAATAGTATAGTGATGTTTACATAGACAAGAATCACCCATAAAAAAGCACGAACCCGGTTGTTTTTAAGTAAATTCATCTTTATCCTCCTGATAAAATCCTTCCTTATTCATGTTATGATCACCGAAAATAAACCATGCTCCTTATAAAGCAGATAGTAAGTCAAAGAGATTATAGAAAAGGATGTAACCACGAATACAGTGGCATGAAGATCTCTATTCCCATGCATCTCATTATTGGTACGGTGGAATGGCCAGGCAGATGATCATTAGCTCTAATACTACTTCTTAATCCAATGACCCTTTTTATTGTCCAGTGCTTTTCTTGCAGTGGAATGATGGTTCTTTGTAAAATGATCTTTGTAAAAGAGTCGAACAGCTGAGGTGACAGAATGAAACTAACACAGATAACAGAGATTGATGAAAGGCTTGGGGCGCTGGAACAAGCCGTCAAACCTTTTTCTTTAAGAGCAGCAAAGCACGATAAAGAAAAAAGCTTTCCTGTTCAAAATATTAAAGACCTTATAGGTATAGGCTACACAGCGCTCTCAGTCCCCAGAACGTATGGAGGGCGGGGAATGTCTTTATATGAATTGGTCCGTGCTCAGGAAATTATTGGGAAACATGATGGATCCACAGCTTTATCCATTGGCTGGCATATGGGAATTACAAAACATTTGGGAGAAAATAATATTTGGGATCAAGATACATACCGAGAATTTGCCAACGAGGTGTTGCATTCAGGGGCTCTTATTAATAATGCGGCCACCGAGCCTGCAACAGGCAGTCCAACACGAGGGGGAAAACCAGAAACTACTGCTGCTGAAGCAGGTGGAAAGTGGAGAATAAACGGACGGAAGACCTTTACCACTCTTTCTCCAGTTCTGACGCATTTTGTGGTGAGCGCTGGAATAAAAGGGACAGATAAAACAGCCAATTTCCTCGTGAAGAGAGAAAATAAAGGATTAAATATAGAAGAAACGTGGGATTCGGTTGCAATGAGAGCTACCGGGAGCCATGATATTGTACTTAAGGATGCCGTTGTTGGAAAAAGCGACCTCGTACAGGAGTTACAACCTGGGAACAAAGGCGCTCAAGGATGGCTTCTGCATATCCCTGCTTGTTATCTGGGGATTGCCCGTGCTGCGCAAGAGCATGCTGTCCAATTTGCAGCTACATACTCACCAAATAGCATTGATGGAACCATTTCAGAGCTTCCTAACGTAAAACAGAAAATTGGAGAGATGGAGCTGAAGATTGTCCAAAGCCAACATTTTTTGTACTCAGTTGCACGTCAATGGGATGATATCAGTACTAGTGAACAAGAATCCATGAAAGCTTTGTTAGGGGCAGTCAAGCATTCAGTCGTGAACCAGTCTATGGAAGTAGTTGATTTAGCTATGCGCATAGAAGGAGCAAGAAGTCTATCAGAACAAAATCCTCAACAGCGGTATTACCGTGATGTCAGAGCAGGTCTTCATAACCCACCCATGGACGATATGACTATTATGCAACTTGCCCAGGAAGCAATTACAAAATTAACTACATAGCACTTTCAACTCAAGGGTTAAGCGGGGTTTTTTTTAAAAGTATTAGTGGAAAGGAAGGTAAAGCAAGCCTTATGAAGCGAGCGAGCTTTATAAGTCACAGTTTGTATTTATTATAGAAAAAAGTGTCAATGTTGGTCTATTCTATGATATACATGATAAAAGACGGTCATTGCCTATAAGGGGGAGTACTTATGAAAACGTATAAAAGCAGAGATGAGGTGCCTGTACAGGAAACGTGGGACCTGACAGACATTTATCCGCGTCAGCAGGAATGGGAGAAGGATTATGAAAAAGTTGTGAAGATGGCCGAAGAATTAAAGACTTATGAAGGAGCTATTGCCAGCGCCCAGGATTTATATGATTTTCTCCATTTAGATGAGCAGTGTGATTATGTGTTCAGCAAAGTTTATGTATATGCCATGCTCTTAACTGACATTGATACACGGAGTGCTGAATCCCAGGCCTTGTTAGACAGAGCCAGACAATTAAGTGTCAAGCTCCAGTCTTCTACTTCTTTTTTCATGCCATTCTTGTTGGAACTTGACCGAAAGACTTTAGATTCCTACATTAAGCAAATAAAAGGGCTGAAATATTTCGAAGAAGACTTATATGACTCTTACCGATTTAAAAAGCATGTTCTGAATAAGGACAAAGAAGAAGTTCTTTCTCAGCTCGGGGAAGCACTGAGTTCTCCAGGGAAGACTTTTGGAATGATTAACAATGCTGATATTAAATTTGGGAAAGTCACAAACAAAGACGGAGAAAAAGTTGAACTGACAAGAGGGATGTACTCCCGTTTAATAGAGGATGAAGACAGAGAGGTGCGAAAGGAAGCTTACAAAGCTTACTATGAGCCCTATATCCAGCTCCAGAACACGATTGCTTCCACCCTATCTTCAGCTATTAAAAATAATGCCATGACTTCAACGATGCGTAACTATCCTTCTTCTTTGGAAAAAGCGTTATTTAAAGATAAAGTGCCGGCATCTGTCTATGATAACTTAATTAAAGCAACGAAAGATAATATTGAACCCTTTCATCAGTATATGAGAATGAGAAAAAAGATTCTTAATCTTGATGAGCTGAGAGCATATGACCTGAATGCTCCTCTAGTACCTGGCATGAAACAGGATATTACGTTTGAGGAAGCGTATGAAACAATGGTCAACGCCTTAGCGCCGCTGGGCAATGAATACACTGATTTACTAAAGTATTTAAAGAACACAGGTATATAGATGTAAGAGAAACTCCGGGAAAGAGGTCAGGTGCTTATAATATTGGGTTATATGGAGTTCACCCTTATGTCCTCTTAAATCATCAAGATGATCTGGATAGTCTTTTTACACTAGCTCATGAAATGGGCCATGCTATGCATAGTTACTATTCTTCGAAATACCAGCCGCAAATTACGGCGGGATATACTATTTTTGTAGCTGAAGTGGCATCAACAGTAAATGAAATTCTCCTTATTCATTACTTGTTAAACAATACAAAGGACACGGAGAAGAAAAAACATTTGTTAAACCACTTTATTGATCAGTTCAGGGGAACCTTTTTCACACAGGTGATGTTTGCTGAATTTGAACAGCTTGTTCATGATAAAGCGGAGAATGGGGAGCCGCTTAATGTGACTGCATTTAACAACGTGTATGAAAAATTATTCAGGCAATATAACGGGGAGGAACTTGTATTTGATGAGGAAGTAAAGCATGGCTGGAGCAGGATTCCTCACTTTTATCGTCCTTTTTACGTCTACAAGTATGCTACAGGGTTTGCTTCAGCTATTTTAATTGCAGATCAGCTTCTAGCTGGAAATGAAGAGATGAAGAAATCTTATCTTACTTTTTTAAAGAGTGGAAGTTCTGAAGATCCCCTTGATTTATTGAAGAAGACAGGAGTCGATCTAACCAGTCCAGAGCCTATCAAGCATGCATTAACCTCATTCAAAGGCTTGATTGATGAGTTCGCAGCGATGACTGATGTGTAAAGAAGTAATATAAAGAGAAGGCCGCTCTACTAAAGGGCGGCCTTTTTTATAGATTAAAGCTATTTCCGGTAATGAAATAAAGTGTCCATGACAGCCTGAACGATTTCAATGGATTGAAATGAAATTAGAGATAGGGCAGTGAGTGAAAAGAAGCCTGTTAATAACTTAAGGATAATCACACTATTCCCTCCTAGAGTAGAAGCTCTAAAGAATAAGAAAATTATATCAGGATACTGCTTGTCCCTGGTGTGTAAAAAGATGTGTTTTTCAAATCATACTCGAGCTCCTTCAATAACATGACAAAGGAATTTAAATGTGGACAGCGAAATAGTAAAGAATCTCCAGAGGACCAACCACAATTACTTCCTGACAAGGGAAAACAGTGAAGAGTTCATTCTCAAACATGGGGTGATCAGAATGGAAGCTGAACAGGTAACAAAGAAAGTGTGGGACCGTTTTGTCAAAGAGGGGGCTCTAGATGAATCGCGAATAAATAAACGCATTTTAGAGTCATGGTATATGTGCAAAAAATCCGGGGTGAACCCTTTTAACGGCAGGGGAACCAAAGTGCTCGCCGACAAAGAGCTGGAGCTGCGAAAGAGAGAAAACTCTCTCCTTCTTGAGATTGCTTCTCCATTTATTGAAAATCTCCAAAAGATGTTCAGAAAAACAAACTCCAATCTCTTATTAATTGATAAGGACGGTTATGTCTTAAAAGTAGCCGGAAACAAACAATCTAAACAAAAAGCCTCGGAGATTAATTTTATCGAAGGTGTACAATGGACAGAGGATTTGGTGGGCACAAACGCAATAGGTACAACATTAAGAACAGGTGAACCGATCACAATAATTGGCGCTGAACATTTCTCAATTGCTTCCCAAAATTGGGCATGCTCGGCAGCACCGATACATGATGAAGAAGGTAAACTAATGGGAGTCCTCGATGTTTCCAGCCCGCTGACTTCCTGCCAGCATGAACATATGCTTGGAGGTGTGGTGGCAACAGCTTATGCTATTGAACATCAATGGCAAAAAAAGATGAAAGAAGAGGAAATAGAGCTATTACATTACGCTCTTGATTGTAAGGATGAGAATAAGCCTTATATCCTTTTTAACCGCCGTAATAAAATAATCTATACTTCACCTTTTTTGAGAGACAAAATTTCCATTCACTCTCTGACGATCTCCTCATTACAAGAAGAAGGATACACTCTCTCAAGGAAAGATCCCATTGTAGCATCAACCAATACTTATGAAATTGGTTATTATGCTGAAGTCTCCAAAATCCAAAAGAAAAAACCCTTGAACGAACGAAAGGAACGCTCCTCTTTTCGATTTGAGGGGGTTCAAGGAGAGAGCCAGGTGTTTAAGGATGTGCTGGATCAAATAAAAAAAGCAGCCCCCACTGACATTCCAGTTCATATTTATGGAGAAACAGGAACCGGGAAAGAGCTTGCAGCAAGAACCCTTCATGAAAACAGTGAAAGATCTGATGGACCTTTTGTCCCTATTAACTGCGGTGCAGTACCAGAAGATCTCTTAGAAAGTGAATTATTCGGTTACGGGGCTGGTGCTTTTACAGGAGCAAAGCGTAATGGGTATGAGGGGAAGCTGCTTCAAGCCAACAAAGGAACATTATTTTTGGATGAAATAGGAGAAATTCCTCTCAAAATGCAAATTGCACTCTTGAGAGTCCTGCAGGAAAAAAGGGTCACTCCCCTGGCAAGCAAAGAATCCTGCCCCATTGATATTCGGCTTATTTCTGCAACGAATGAAAACATTCATGACCTCATAGAAAAAGGGCGGTTTAGAAGTGACTTGTACTATCGTATCTTTGTTTATTCTTTATCTCTACCCTCGCTGCAGGAAAGAAAGGAGGATATTCCTGCTTTCATAAGCTCGTTTTGTAAGGAACATAGCTGGAATGTTCAATGGAACGAAGAGCATCTCGAAATTTTCCAGTCACATGATTGGCCAGGGAACATAAGAGAGCTTCACAATACCTTGGAACGGATAAGAATCCATTTTAAGAGCCAGGTCCCCTCTCCTTTAGAGCTTTCTTCCCTCATAAGAGAGGAACGATCATTGCTCCTCCCTCAGAAAAAGAAAGAAGAGAAGGAAGAGAAAACATTATCGTTCCGGGAAACAGTAGAGGCAGAAAGGATTAAGACAGCGTTGGCAACAGCCGGCGGAAATGTCTCGAAAGCATCATCGTTGGCAGGAATTCCCCGCAGCACTTTTTATCGGAAGATTAAAAAATACAAATTATAGCCATTTGGACACACGTGAGATAAAGTGAGACAAAATGAAACAGTGTCTCAAACCGTCTCATCCCCTCTCTCGCAATAAATATAGCCAGCTCTCTAAACGCTTATTTGTAAGCGTTTTCTTTTTGGCATAAAACTTGCAATGTATTAAAAGCAGAAAGAGACTGCTGAGACCCTGCGCCGTAATTCGTACTTATCTTAAAGGAGGAACAAAGATGGAAACTTCTAAAATTGAAACTCAAGGAATTACGTCGGAAAAAGCCAAGAACATGTACCAAAAGATGTGTGAAATCCGTCATTTCGAAGATACGGTCCATGAAGTTTTTGGTAAGGCATTATCCCTGGTTTTGTACATCTTTATGCTGGTGAAGAAGCAGTAGCTGTTGGTGTTTGTTCCCACTTAACAGACAGTGACAGTATTACTAGTACTCACAGAGGCCATGGACATTGTATTGCAAAGGGTTGTGACTTGAACGGTATGATGGCTGAACTGTACGGAAAAGCCACAGGCTTATGTAAAGGTAAAGGAGGCTCTATGCATATTGCCGATGTGGAAAAAGGGATGCTTGGAGCCAATGGAATTGTCGGCGGTGGATTTCCACTTGCTGCAGGAGCAGGTCTTACCGCTAAACTGAAAAAAACAAATGATGTTGCAGTCTGCTTCTTTGGGGATGGAGCCAATAATCATGGAACCTTTCACGAAGGGATTAATTTAGCTGCCATTTGGAATCTGCCTGTAGTATTTGTTGCAGAGAATAATGGTTTTGCAGAAGCCACTCCATTCCATTATGCTTCCAGCTGTAAATCTATCGCCGATCGTGCAGCAGGATATAACATCCCTGGAGTGGTTGTCGATGGAAAAGATACTGTTGCTGTGTATAAGGCAGCCCAAAAGGCTGTAGAAAGAGCAAGAAGGGAGAAGGACCGACTCTCATTGAATGTAAAACCTATAGAAACTACGGTCACTTTGAAGGCGATGCTCAAACGTATAAAGGAGAAGAAGCAGACAAGCATTTGAAAGAAGAAGATGCAATCCTTAAATTCCGCCAATATATGCTTTCAAGCGAGCTTGCGGATGAAAAGCAACTCAATGCTATAGATGAAAGGGCCAGAAAGGCAGTAGAAGAAGCGGTAGCCTTTGCAGAACAAAGCCCCATGCCTGACTCAGAGGACCTGTTAAAAGATGTTTACGTATCTTATAAATAATCTCATTCATTTCTTATATAGAAGAAATGAAGACATCAAGGGATGTACAAACTTTTGCCGGCCCCAATTTACAAAGAATAAATAAGTAAGGAGTGAGTGGAAATGTCTAGAATTATTACTTTTGCCGATGCGATAAATGAAGCTCTTCAGCAAGCGATGAGAAAAGATGAAAACGTTATCTTAATGGGAGAGGATGTAGCAGGTGGGGCAAACGTCGATCACTTGCAGGATGAGGAAGCATGGGGAGGAGTGATGGGAGTCACGAAGGGTCTTGTGCAGGAATTTGGACGTGACCGGATTTTAGACACTCCTATTGCAGAAGCCGGTTATGTAGGGGCAGCTGTCACTTGTGCCGCAACCGGGATGCGTCCCGTAGCTGAGCTGATGTTTAATGATTTCATCGGAAGCTGCCTTGACGAAGTAATGAACCAGGGGGCAAAGCTTCGATATATGTTTGGCGGGAAAGCAAAGGTACCTCTTACAATTCGTACAATGCATGGTGCCGGGTTTAGGGCAGCTGCCCAGCATTCTCAAAGTTTATATGGAATGTTTACGGCAATTCCTGGAGTTAAAGTTGTAGTTCCCTCCACTCCGGCTGAAGCAAAGGGTCTCCTGCTGGCAGCTATTGAAGATGATGACCCTGTCATTTTCTTTGAGGATAAAACTCTATATAACGTTAAAGGCGAAGTTCCTGAAGAATATTTTACGTTGCCGATTGGAGAGGCTGACATAAAAAGACAAGGGACAGACTTGACAATTGTGGCTATAGGGAAACAGGTAAATACAGCTTTAGAGGCTGCTCAAAAACTGTCAAGCAAAGGAATAGAAACGGAAGTTGTCGATCCTAGAAGTCTTTCTCCTTTAGATGAAGAAACTATTTTACAGTCGGTAGCAAAAACAAATCGCTTGATTATTATTGATGAAGCAAACCCTCGGTGCAATGTAGCTACTGATATTTCAGCTATGGTAGCTGACAAAGGGTTTGATTATTTGGATGCACCAATCAAAATGATCACTGCCCCACATTGTCCAGTTCCATTTTCTCCTGCCCTTGAAGATATTTATCTGCCATCATCACAGAAAGTTCTTCAGGTTGTGGCTGATTTGATAGATGATGAATCGGTTGTGGCTCTATAATTTAAATTTCTTCAGATAAGAGTGTGTGCCGGCATGCTCTTATCTCTATACTTACCTACCACAAAAGGGGTGACAATATGGCTGTTGAAATAATAATGCCTAAGCTTGGGATGAGTATGTCTGAAGGTACAATTGTTGAATGGTTAAAAAAAGAAAACGAAGAGGTGAAAAAAGGAGATCCGGTCGTTTCCATTAGTTCAGATAAGCTTGAGAAAGAGCTTGAAGCCCCGGAAGATGGAATTATCCAATATGCAGCTAAAGAGGATGACGTTATCGCTGTTGGGGAAGCGATTGGGTATGTGGGGACAAAAGGGGAAGAAATTACAAAAAAAGACACACAGGCAAACGGTGCGTATGAAGAAGCTGGAGCTGCCCTTGAAAGTCCAGTTGAGGAAGATCATAAAGAAACAAAAAACAAGCAGGAAGCGTTTACTTCTCCAAGCAGACGGGTACGTATTTCCCCTGCTGCAAAGAAATTGGCTAAAACGAAAGGAGTGGATATTGAAACTGTTCAAGGATCAGCCTCAAGGCCGGATAACAAAAGAAGATGTAAATAAAGTTATTGAAGAACTTGAGCAGCATAATAAAAACAGGCAAGCGCCAGCAAAAGAAAACCCGGTAAGGAAAGAGACAGAAGAGAAGCCTTCTGTGGAGGCGAAGCCTATCACCGGGATGAGAAAGATAATTGCACATCGAATGCATGAAAGTCTTCAATCAACGGCTCAGCTAACGATTATGAGAAAAGCAGACATCACTCCATTACTGGATCTGCAAAGCAAGCTGAAAGAAGAGAAAGAACGAGTACCAGGCATGCCAAAGCTTACATTAACAGATTACATTGCAAAAGCGGTTGTTCTCTCCTTGAAAAATCATCAAGAGATGAATAGTGCACTGATTGATGGAAAAATATATGCTCAGAATGACATCCATTTGGGCATCGCAACGTCTCTAGATTCAGGCTTAATGGTTCCTGTTGTTACTAATGCTGGTAACCTGTCACTCGGTCAAATATCAAGTAAAATAAAAGAACTCAGTCAAAAAGCAAGGGATGGCAGTATAGATAATCAGGAACTCCAAGGATCTACTTTTACCATTACAAATTTAGGAGCATCGGGTGTTGAATATTTTACACCTATTTTAAACCCACCTGAAACCGGAATTCTTGGAGTCGGCTCTATGCAGGAAGCTGTAGTTCTTCGTGACAATCAACCCATTACACAAAAGTATCTCCCTTTAAGCTTAACATTTGATCACAGGGTAGTGGATGGTGAACCAGCGAGTCGTTTCCTCGATTCTGTTATTAAGAAACTTTCTAACCCCCATCACCTTCTATTCTCATAAGTATAGGGAAGCAATGAACGTTGCTAACATTAAGGCTGGCTTCAGCCTTATCTTTCTTTCTATTTCAAAGGAAAAATTAGACTGCATGGTATGACGAGGTTCTGCCTTATTTACACAACATACTGAAAAAATCGCCATCATTTTCCCTTTTACATAGAAAGAATGTGGAACTTGAGCAGGAAAGTAGTAAGTTAGTTCAGAAACTACTACACTGAAGAGGAAACAGATTATAAAGGAGTGTGACATTCATGGCAGAAAAAATGTTTACAGCAAGTGCGGTGGCAGAAGGCGGAAGGAATGGACATGTGAAATCAGAAAATGGGTTGATTGATCACAAACTAGTAATGCCTCAAGGAAAAGAGTCTTCATCCGACGGCACGAATCCCGAGCAGCTTTTTGCAGCTGGGTATGCTGCATGCTTTGATGGTGCCCTTAATCTTATTGCTTCAAAAGCAAATAAGGAAATCGATTCAAAGATAGAAGCAGAAGTGAGTTTATTAAAAGATCCAGAGGATGACGGCTTTAAAATTGGTGTCACGTTACATGTATCTGTAAACGGAGTGTCACAAGCTGATGCTGAAGAGTTAGCAGAAAAAGCCCATGAATTCTGCCCGTATTCCAAGGCAACAAGAGGAAACATCGATGTAGACTTAAAGGTTAAAGCTGAATAAAAATAAGAAGGTGGGGTTGTCTTAAAAGTATATCTTTTAAGCACAGCCCCATTTTTATTGTAAACTCTCCAAAACTGGGCAAGATAATGCTAAAAAGCAGGGAGATTAGTTATGACCACCATCCGCCTTGGGTATGTAGCAATGAGCACTCAATTAGTGAATGCTTCTCCATCGCAAACCGTAACGTTTGCCCAATTTAAACAAATAAAAAACAAAGAAGCCGCAATACGAAAACTGGGAAGGGTGGGAGCTTCCAATTTAGATAGCTGTATTCGCATACTGAAGCATAATATCAGCCACGATATTCAATTTTTTCGCTTAAGTTCGAGACTTGTTCCTTTAGTCAATCACCCTGAGATTGGACATTGGGACTATATGACCCCTTTGCGTGAAAAGCTTTCAGAACTAAAAACGCTAATTAAGAAACACCAAATGCGGGTGGGTTTCACCCGGATCACTTTGTCGTTTTAAACAGTGAAGACAAAGAAGTGTTTGTAAACTCGCTTCGTGTTCTCCAGTACCACTTACATTTACTGAAGGGAATGGGAATTCATCCGGTGCACCGCTGTGTTCTCCATGTGGGTGGGAGATACAATGACAAACAACAAGCATTGGAAACATTTATTGAAAACTGGTCTTTCATTCCAAAGCAGATTCAGGAAATGATTATTCTTGAGAACGATGACACAGTCTTTACCGCTGAAGACACGTTGTATTTATGCGAAAAACTGAACATTCCCATGGTGTTTGATTATCACCATCATCTAACAAATGATGGCGGCCGTTCATGGGAGGACCTATGGGACAGAATAGTGAAAACGTGGGAGCATTCCCCGCTCCCAGTAAAAATGCACATATCCAGCCCAAAGACCGAGAAACAACCGAAGGCTCATCATGATTATATTGATTCAAAACCATTTTTTTCTTTTCTCGGACAAATTAATGGATCCGTCAAAAATATTGATTGTATGATAGAAGCTAAAATGAAGGATGAAGCTTTATTTGCATTAATGAGAAATGTGAAAAAAGATGATACGTTTCAGGTTTTAAACGGCAGTACATTTATGGTAAAATAATTTCTTTGCAAAATGCCTGTATGGGTCTTTTCTTTCCTTAGTGACCCGAATATGTTATAAATAGTGGTAATTATTCAATGCTTTCGTCGTTAGGAGTTGGAGACATGACAGATAGTAAAGGCAGCATTACGTCAAACCCTTCCATTGCAGTAAATGACGTTCAATTTAACTGGGATACCAAAGAAGGACGTTTTCAGTTTGCTGGTAATGATGTTGTATTGTTCTGGATAGAGTCAGCTATGAAAAGTTTTCTGGATACAATTCAGGAGGTATCCGGGGATGAAGCAGCCGAGGTTGTACTTGAAACCACAGGCTACAGAATGGGGACGAACGTCAGTGACTTTTTTAAACAAACAAATGTTGAAGAAGTAGTGAAAATGCTTCCTAAAGTATACGGTGCTGCCGGATGGGGAAAGGTGACATTTAAAGAATTTTCGGTTGAGAATAAAACAGCAGTCATTCAAGTAAAAGACAGCTGGGAATACAAAGTAATGAAAGAGCAAGGAAAAAACAGGCCCGGCTTATTTTTACCAGGGCATTGGGCAGGAGTCCTTAGCGGTCTTTTTGAGGATAATATCTGGTATAAGATAAATAAATCACAGATCCTTGGTGATGAATACAGTGAGTACATATACAACGCTTCTTCTATTACTCCTTCCCAAAACATACATGATTTATCTAGAAAAGAAGAACAGTCTCAGATCAGCAAGCTTGAAGAAATGGTTCTGGACAGGACAAAAGAATTATCAAATCTAGTAAAAGAAATTTCCTCTCCTCTTATACCGGTTTTGGATGACATAGTGGTGATTCCCCTATTAGGAAGCTATGATGAAAACCGCTCAAATGAGCTTCTTGAAAAAACACTTTCCAAGCTGCCTGAATTTAAGGCCAGATATTTAATTCTGGATTTAACCGGACTTCATGGTGATGTTAATGAATATACTATAGCACTTATTCATAAGTTAACCGAAACGACATCTTTACTGGGCACGGAAAGTATTCTAGTAGGGATGTCACCTGAATTAAGTATTCAAATGACGAAATTCGGCTTTCGCGTGGAAGAAAAGAAATTGCAATGTTTTTCCACTTTAAAACATGCTATTTTTTATTCATTGTCTCAGCAGGGTAAACAAATTATCTAGGTTTGGAAAACAGGTGATTAAACTCACCTGTTTTTTGTATATAAAGCCGTTATGTTTGGAAGAATGTTCCTGTAGGTGGATTTTATCTATAGGAGGGGTTTACTTGAAGGAACATGAAAAGCAGAATCAGAATACCGAGGAAACACTGACTAATCGTCAGGGCCATCCAGTAACAGATAATCAAAACGTAAGAACCGTGGGGAATAGGGGCCCAACTACTCTTGAAAATTATGATTTTCTTGAAAAAATAAGCCACTTCGACCGTGAAAGAATTCCTGAAAGAGTCGTACATGCCAGAGGTGCAGGTGCTCATGGATATTTTGAGGCATATGGAACTGTAGGCAATGAACCAGCTTCAACATATACACGTGCTAAGCTTTTTCAGGAGAAAGGGAAACAAACTCCTGTATTTGTTAGATTCTCCTCTGTCATTCATGGTGGGCATTCACCTGAAACATTAAGAGATCCAAGAGGTTTTGCAGTGAAATTTTACACAGAGGACGGAAATTGGGATTTAGTCGGCAATAATCTTAAAATATTTTTCATCAGAGACCCTCTGAAATTTCCTGACCTGGTACATGCGTTTAAGCCTGATCCTGTAACTAATATACAAGATGGTGAGAGAATTTTTGATTTTGTTTCGCAATCTCCAGAAGCCACTCATATGGTTACCTTCTTGTTCTCTCCTTGGGGAATACCAGCCAATTATAGACAGATGCAAGGATCCGGGGTAAATACTTATAAATGGGTCAATAATGAAGGAAAAGCTGTTCTTGTGAAATATCACTGGGAGCCCAAGCAAGGGATTCGCAACTTAACACAGGCAGAAGCTGAATCTATCCAATCAAAAAACTTTAATCATGCGACCCAGGACCTTTTTGAAGCGATAGAAGAAGGAAACTTTCCGGAATGGGAGCTGTTGGTGCAAATATTAAGTGATGAGGATCACCCTGAACTGGACTTCGATCCCCTTGATCCTACAAAGCTATGGTATAAAGAAGAGGTACCATGGCAGCCAGTAGGCAAAATGGTATTAAATAAGAATCCTGAGGATTATTTCGCAGAAGTCGAACAGGCTGCTTTTGGAACAGGCGTATTAGTAGATGGATTAGATTTCTCCGATGATAAGCTGTTGCAAGGAAGAACCTTCTCCTATTCTGATACACAGCGGTACCGAGTAGGATCGAACTATTTACAATTACCAATTAACTCACCAAAAAAGGGCGTAGCAACCAACCAGCGAGGCGGCAGATGGAATACAAGGTGGATAAGGGCAAAGCTCAAAATCCTCATGTAAACTATGAACCGTCTATCATTGGGGGACTGCAAGAAGCAGACCAAACAGGGAAAGAACATACTCCTTATGTTGAAGGAGAATTAAAAAGAGAGTCCATTGATCGTACAAATAACTTTGGCCAAGCAGGGGAGACCTACAGACGACTTAGTGACTTTGAAAGAAATGAATTAATATCAAACCTTGTCGATACTTTGAAACCTTGCCGGGAAGAAATCCAAAATCAAATGATAGAAAACTTCAAAAAAGCGGATCCAGAGTATGGAAGAAGAGTAGAAGAGGGTCTTAAAAGGAAGAAGGAAGATGAAAATTCTTCTCATAGAAATCCAATGGGTGCCACCGGTGGAGAGGAAGCAGTAAAACAGGCAGAAGACATTAGCCACCCTTCTGATCCCTATTAATTATAAGATTCCTGTAAAAGTAATAATGCAAGGCTGTTGAAAATTTCTTTCAACAGCCTTTTAATAATGGTCGGTTTTTGAAGAGGTGTATAATTGGTTCCCTTGAGAGGGGATTTTTTGTAAAGAGGAAAATCTTCAATAAGAGAAGAATATAATAGCATTATCTTAACGGAAAGAAAGACGGCAGACATAATGGAGGGATTTGGGCAACATTTCATTCAAGTAACGAGTGAATAAAATGGAAAAGGGGCCAGCAAATTTGAGAGTAACCAGAATAAAAAATGTCTATCAGTTAAGTTTTATGCCGCGCGTATTCCCTGTCAATTGCTATTTAATTGAAGAAGAAGAAGGTCTGACCTTAATTGATGCTGCTCTACCGTTTAGTGCTGATAAGATAATGCAAGTGGCCGCAACAATTGGAAAGCCTATTAAACAAATTCTTTTGACACATGCTCACGGGGATAATGATTGCTAAAAGAGAGGAAAAGATACTTAAAGGCAGCAAAGAATTAGAACCAGGTGAACCTAGCCAGCCCATTAAAGGAGGAGTTCCTAAGAATATTAAAGCTGTACCTGATATTTATCTCAAAGAGGGAGATTACGTAGGCTCCTTAACTGTAATTTCTACGCCTGGCCACACACCTGGTTCTCTTTCCTTTTTAGATAAACGAGACAATATCCTAATTGGCGGGGATTCTTTTCAGACAAGAGGGGGAATGGGTGTAAGCGGTGATTTGCGCCTTTCTTTTCCCTTTCCTGCTTTGGCAACATGGAATAAACAAGAAGCAGTCAAAAGTGCCAAGAAGATTGCTGCCTATAGACCATCTGTACTCGCGGTCGGGCACGGAAAAATGGTGCATACTCCATTAAAAGACATTGAAAGAGCGATATTGAAGGCTGAAAAAAGTATTAAAAAAAGTGGTATCTCAATAGGCTAACTTTTGAGATACCACTTTTTATTACGGGTTTCCAATCCAGTGAAAGATGATAATAACTTGCTTTCAAAACGGTAATGCCTGCTAAATTGAGCATTCTGCAACTGAAGTTCCTAGTTCCCATGCTTGGAGTCAGGTGGCTGAATTTCCAAAGGAATCTTGCCAAACTGCTCTGCATCTTCAAGGCGTCTCATAGCTTCTGCTGTTTGAGATAACGGGAAGACCTGATCAATGACCGGTTTAATTTGGTAACGATTAATAAAATAAAGCATCTCTCTTAACTCATCGCGGCTTCCCATAGTGCTTCCAAGGAGATTAAACTGTCCGTAAAATAATGAGCGGAGATTAAGGGTGACTTCATCTCCTGCCGAAGCACCAAACGTAACCAAAGTTCCTCCTTTTCTTACTTGACTGAGTGTCTTATTAAAGGTAGCCGCTCCGACAGTTTCAATGGCAATATCTGCTTTTTCACCATGCAGTGCTTTATCCCAGTCGCCGCTGCTGTCAATCGCTATATCCGCTCCAAGCTCTAAAGCTTTCCTTCTTTTTTCCTCGGAGCGAGAAGTAACGATCACCCGGGCTCCTATCGCTTTTGCAAATAAGAGTAAAAATGTTACGGCTCCGCTTCCAACACCGGGCAGGAGAATAGTATCTGTTCTTTTAATCTTAGCCCTCGTAAACAGAGCCTGTATGCAGTGAGAGCTGACAAAGCCAGCACCCCGGCTTCTTCCCAGGTCAAGTGCTCTGGTTTTTTTTCGAGATACTCTTGAGAGATCGTAATGGTTTCTGCAAATGTACCGTGATCCGGTAATCCCAGAACCTTGTACCCTTCAGGGGCGCATCACTTTTTGTAAGCCACCCTAAACTTGGTTGATGATGACAGAGTCTCCTTCAGAAAACCTCGTAACTTCCGGCCCTGTTTCTTCAATGACTCCAGCGCCATCTGATCCCAGAATCAGAGGAGGATCCTGTTGGTTATGACGCTCAAGCACGAACAAATCACGGTGGTTTAAACCAGCATATTTCAGTTTCACTTTTACTTCGCCTTTTTTGGGAACAGGGGCCGTATGTTCTGTATATCTTGCCCCCTCTAACCCGGCAGCCCCTTCATGGACAAAAGCTTTCATAGCGGTTCCTCCTTCTTGCCGTTCAAATAGAAGTTTTATTCAAAGTCTGCTATCACTATTTTTCCGATCGTCCGGCCTGACTCAATCATCTTGTGAGCTTTCTGGAGGTTATTTGCATTAATCGGTGAAAGAATAGTTTCTGCAGTAGTTTCGAGCTTTTTATCATCAAGGAATTTGCTCACTTTATTTAAAAGTCTGTATTGTTCAATCATGTCGCCTGTTTTATATAAAGGACGAGTAAACATAAATTCCCACGAAAAGGTTACACTTTTATTTTTTAAAAGAGTTAAGTCTAGATGCTTGTCTGTTTCAACAATTGAACAGATGTTGCCTTGTGGAGCAATGGCATCAGCCATGTTATCCCAATGCTGGTCGGTCGAATGTAAACAAAAAATATAGTTTACTCCGTTATGGATGCCTAACTCTGTAAGCTGTGGCCCAAATGGCTCATGATGGTTAATAATAAAATCAGCTCCGCGATCCATTGCCCACTTGGATGATTCAGGCCTGGAAGCTGTGCCGATCACTTTTAACCCCGCCATCTTTGCAAGTTGAACGGCAATTGAGCCCACTCCTCCAGCCGCTCCAATGATGAGGATGGATTTGCTGGCATTTTTTCTTGGATCCATTTTAACGCCGAGACGCTCAAATAATCCTTCCCAGGCAGTGATTGTAGTTAACGGGAGAGCGGCTGCCTCTGAGTAACTAAGAAGGACTGGTTTGTGGCCGACAATTCTTTCATCCACCAAGTGGTACTCGCTATTCCCGCCTTGTCGATCGATACTCCCGGCATAATACACTTCATCTCCTGGTTCAAATAATGTGCAGTCAGGCCCGACTTCATCAACAACCCCGGCAACATCCCAGCAAGAATGCGTGGCTGTTCTTCAATAGTTTCTTTTGGTGCTCTTACTTTTGTATCTACTGGATTGACAGACACTGCCTCTACCTTTACAAGAATTTCTCTCTCTTTGGGCACTGGTTTGTCAACCTCAATATCAAGGAGGCTTTCTTCATGGTCAATTGGTAAATATTTATATAATCCTACCGCTTTCATGCACTCTCACCCCATCTAATTAAATGATGCCAAGCATTTGTTTCTTCAAAGACTACTACAACACGGTTCATTGCTTCAACAGTTACGCCTTTTCCTCTTACCTTCTTCTACTAAAAAAGTGTTCCACCTGCTTAAAGAGATCATTCCATTTTATAACTTTTTTACGTAATAATTAGCAACATAAATAAATGTAATTCTTTACATAATAGAAAAGTACATTTTACGACAAAGGAGATCACTTATGCTTATTAGATTTGTTAGCTGCGTTCTGCTCTTTTTATGCTGTTTTCCGATTTCAGCAGAGGCTCAAAATGTGCAAACCTATAACGAGCCTCCTTTTGAACACTATCAGGTTAGCCAGGGAGATTCCTTTTGGTTTATTGCTCAGCGGTACGGAGTGGATTACAGAGAGCTAATGAGGTTAAATCCGGAAATAGCGCCGCAAAACATGCACATAGGTGAAGTAATAAGACTTAAACCAGAAGCAGAACATCATAATCAATTTGAAGACCAAGTGGTTGAATTAGTGAACCAAGAAAGAAGCAGAAACGGCCTTCAGCCACTGACACACCGCGCAGATGTAAAAGATGTTGCTCATAAAAAAGCAGAAGATATGATCAATTCAAATTACTTCTCTCATACAAGTCCTAATTACGGATCCCCATTTGATATGCTGCAAACCTTTGGAGTGGATTACCGGACAGCTGGAGAAAACATAGCAAAAGGACAAACCACACCAGAACAAGTGATGAACGATTGGATGGACTCTCCAGGTCACCGGGAGAATATCTTGAAACCTGAATTTGATTCCATTGGAGTGGGCTTTTATCACGGAGCATGGTGTCAAATGTTTACCGGTAACTAAAACACACAGCAGCCTGGTTTGGCTGCTGTGTTTTCATACGTGTCATACTATTTCTAAAAGAAGGTCACTTGAAAAATATATAGGATGGCTTATTTTTAAAACTAATCAAAAATATAAAAGTAAATACAACATTTATAATCGTTAGAATCTTTGGAAATGAGAGTATTTCAAAGGAAAAGGAAGAAAACAAAAGAATTTATGATATGTAAACCGTTTTCATGGAATATGTTTTCGTTTTCATGCTTTATTTTCATTTTTGATATTAATCTCAAAGAAGCGCATAATATCCATATAATCACACGAAAGAAGGGTTAATGAATGAAAAAGTATATCATTAATTACGTAAAAGCCGTTTTCGAACGTCATCAAGAAGAAGGCGCTCGTATGCTTAGACAAGCTCAAAAAAAATCAGCCTAACCCTGTCTAAAATGCACATCTAACACTAATTTTTTGTAAATACATTTCGATAATAGATAAATTAAAAGAAGCAAAAGCCTTCCATGTCATCAACATGGAGGGCTTTTTTTGAAGTTTCACCGTGCTTATGGGGGTGCGGGGGGTAATATCGTAATTATTACTAAATTTTTTCAATAAATGATATGGAAAAGAGATATACTTTTTGCCTCACTAATTTATAGGTAATTACTGGAAATATTACGAATGAAGCGACAAATTTCCTTTAATTCTCTTAAAATTTACAAAGAATTAATTGATTTTTACGTAATTGTCAAATAAAATGGACATTGTTACCCGATATCCGCGTTTTTTAAACATATTTTTCAGACTTTTCTTTTTGTGAAAAAATTAACACGTTCCATATTGGAACTAAGATACATAAATAGTATGACACTTTATTACACAAAGGGAGGCGGCCATTCAGCTCATTTTTTATAAGTACATTAGTTGAGAATTAAACAAATCAAATTTTTGGAGGGTTAAAGATGAAAAAGTGGATGATTGGTGTAACTGTGGCTTCTTCAGTAGGACTTCTGGCAGCCTGTGGAGGCGGGGACAATGGAGATGGAAATGGTGAGGAAGCCGGTGATAATGGTCAAGTAGATCAATTAACAATGGGTTTTGTCCCATCACAGGATGCTGATGAAATTGCTACTACCGTTGAGCCTCTTCAGGAGCGTTTAAGCGAAGAGCTTGGAGTTGAAATTGACGCAGAAGTTATGACAAACTACACTGCATTGGTTGAAGGAATGCGTACCCAAAACATTGACATAGGTTTTCTGCCTCCATTTGGATTTGTACAAGCTGAAGAACGTGCTGAGGTTAACGTGCTGTTGAAAGCTATCCGTCACGGCGATGATTCTTACTTGGCCCAATTTGTTGTCCGTGAAGATTCTGACATTAATGATATTGATGATATTATTAATTCTGATCCAGGAGAGCTTACTTGGTCCTTTGGTGATGTCACATCTACAGCAGGGTATCTATTCCCGGCATCTCACTTGATGGATCTGGGGATTGAAGAAGTTGATGAACACTTTGTTCAGCAGACAGTTGGCGGCCATGACAATGCTTTGCAGTCACTTCTGGACGGACAAGCTGACTTTGCAACTACCTTTGACGATGCTCGTGATAACTTTGCAGACGAGAATCCAGATATCTATGATGAACTCACTGTTATTGAATATACTGACCCTATCCCAAATGATACGATTTCCGTGCGTTCTGAAATGGATGAGGAACTAGCACAAGAAATTAAAGACGTCTTCCTTAGCTTTAATGATGACGAAGAAATGATGGAAGTTATGGATGAAGTATACAACTGGACTGGTGTGACTGAAGCTTCCTCTGAAGACTATGAAATCGTCCGTGAAACCTATGAGCGTTTTGAGGATGTTGTAGAGGAATAATTTATTTTCTTACATGCTATTTTCATAGTGAACAACCTGCTTTCATACGACAAGCAGGTTGTTACTTTGTTCAGAGAATTCCAGGACATAAGTTCGTTTCTTACTCTATGAACTTACGAACCGGGAAAGGTTCTTTCTGTTTTTCTATTTATATACAAAAGAGGTAGTTATGAAATGATTAAATTTGATAATGTATCGTTGACGTACCCTAATGGTCATAAGGGCTTAAAAAATATTAATTTAGAAATCCCTAAGGGTGAGTTTGTTGTTGTTGTAGGACTGTCGGGTGCAGGGAAATCAACGCTTATCCGCAGTATTAATCAAATGGTAAAACCAACAGAAGGAAAACTATTTATAGAAAACACGGATGCTCTTAAGGTAAACAGCAAGGGCCTTCGTCTGCTTCACCGTGATATTGGAATGATATTTCAAAACTATAACCTGGTAAAGCGCTCAAGTGTTCTTAGAAACGTCCTGTCTGGACGATTAGGCCATACTGGTACTCTGCGCAGTATGCTTAACATGTTCTCACAGGAGGATCTTCAGTTTGCCATGCAATGTCTTGACAGGGTAGGGATTCAGGATAAAGCGTATCAACGCGCAGATACTTTAAGCGGCGGTCAGCAGCAAAGAGTAAGTATAGCCCGTTCCTTGTGTCAAAAGCCAAAAGTTATTCTTGCAGATGAGCCTGTTGCCAGTCTTGATCCACCGACAGCTCATGCTGTGATGGAAGACTTGCGTGAAATAAACAAAGAAGACGACATCACAATGGTTATAAATCTTCATGCTATTGACCTTTCCATGGAATACGCAGACCGGATTATTGGATTGCGGGAAGGAGAAGTAGTGTTTGACGGACCGGCTTCTGAAGTAAACGAGCAGACATTTGAAGATATATACGGTCGTCCTATTAAAGAAGATGATTTATTAGGCGAGGTTGAAAAAGAATGACAAAAGATTCTCAACATCAAAAACGCATTCCTGTCATACCTGCCTCTTCAAAACGAAATATAACAATGATCTTATTTGTCGTTGTAGCTTTATATATAGCTGCTGCAATTCAGACTGATGCGTACCCCGACAGAATTATTGAAGGCCTGCCTCATGCAATTAGTTTCTTTATTGATGATATGTGGCCGCCCAATTGGGGTTACTTTGAAAGTGTATTATTTGGCCTGCTGGAATCATGGAATATTGCACTGCTAGCCACCACACTTTCTGCAATTTTCTGTTTACCTATTGCCTTTATAGCAGCAGGAAATATAAATAAAAACTTTTTCTTCTATCATGCAACACGCCTGGCATTAAATGTACTTCGTACGATTCCGGATTTAGTATGGGCTGTTTTATTTGTAGCTATTGTAGGGTTGGGTGCTTTGTCAGGTATGATTGCCCTATTTTTCTTCTCACTCGGGATCTTAGTGAAATTTGTGAGTGAAACGATTGAATCAATTGATGAAGGACCTTTGGATGCTGTAAGGGCTACAGGGGGCAATATCTTTCAAGTCATTTGGTACGGAGCCATTCCGCAAATTCTGCCTCAGTATGTTTCGTATACACTTTATTTGCTTGAAATAAATGTAAGGGCATCTATTGTCCTTGGTTTTGTAGGAGCAGGCGGTATCGGCTTACTTCTAAATCAGCAGCTTGCCGTATTTAATTTTGGTAACGTGTCTATGATTATATTTGTAACGTTCATTGGCGTCACCATTATCGACACAATTAGTACGGTGTTTAGAAAGAGGTTAGTATAATGGCGACCAAATCAACAAAACATTATGATTTAAGAAACCCGAAACGCGCTAAATATTGGATGAATTTTTCTGCAATCGCAATTGTTCTTGTCGCTTTATATATTGTAGCGTTTTTATATACGGACCTTACGTACCGGGGTTCTGGGGCGTCAGCCCCTGAAATGCTAAACAGATTATTCATTCAGCCATTTTTCGATGAATCTACAAGAGCTAATATTCCGACCAATATAGGGTTTATGATTGAAACGGTAGCCATTGCCTTTGCTGGAACGTTAATTGGAAGCATTTTGGCAATCCCAATTGGATTCCTTGCTGCCCAGAACGTATCGGGCCATTTTTCCAATATAGGTAAAGGGATTCTCAATGCTATCCGTGCCTTTCCGGAAATTATGTTTGCGATTATTTTCGTATCAGCTGTGGGAATGGGTCCGTATGCCGGTGTTCTCGCCATTACAATAAACTGTATAGGGATGCTTGGTAAGTTATATGCAGAAGTAATTGAAACCATCGACATGGAGATTGTCCAGACACTTCGCACAACTGGCGCTAATCCCCTTCAAGTCTTTTGGTACGGGGTCATTCCTCAGGTCATTCCTGAATTTTCTTCATATGGGCTTTACCGCTTTGAAATTGATGTACGGGCATCCTCTATTCTTGGGCTGGTTGGAGCAGGCGGTATCGGGGCTCCGCTCATTTTGGCAGCCCAGCAGCGGAACTGGGAAGATGTCGGGATGATCCTATATATAGTCATCATTACAGTAACTATAATTGACTTAATCAGTACAAACATCCGTAAACGTATAGTCTAGGAGGCATTCAAATGACAGTTGCATGGAGCAAAGTGAAACTGGTAATCTTTGACCTTGATGGCACATTGTACGAAGATACCCACCATTTTGAATTTTATGCTGAAGAATTAAGCAAAAAGCTCGAACCGGAAAAAAGAGAGCTCTTCTGGAATGATTACCAATCCATTCTAAAGGGAAATCATCCGGTAGCTGTGGGAAGAATTTATGATGCGAAAAGAGACAGGATCCTTACAGTCAATCCTGAAAACAACAATGTTGTAAAAGTATTTGACTGGGAAGGCACAGAGCTTGACGAACAAAGCTATTACAGTGGTTCGCTTACTTATGACTTTGATCACCTCATTGCAATTGGGGATGGATGGTGGCTTCCAGTTGCTGCAGCGAAGCATTATGGGGTAGGAAGCACTTATGATTCGTACTGCAAAACAAAAGATTATATGCAGACAGACGAATTCACCTTTGCTGATAATCCTGGCTTGCGTGAAGCATTGTTGCACCTTGGAGAAAAAAGGACCTTGTCCTTATAACGAACAGTCAGGCTGACGATGTAGAGCGCCTTCTTCTAACCTTAAAGTTACACGGCGTGTTCCCTGAAGTCATCTCCAGTGCCAAAAAGCCTCAAAACACAAGCAAACACTTTCAGGAACTCCTTTCGCGCTATCATGTTAAGGCTGAGGAAGCTGTCTCCATTGGGGATAATTATTTAAATGAAATTGCCCCTGCAGAGCAAATGAATATGCAAGCTATTTTAATAGATCCGGCAGGAAAGGCAGAAGTTAGAGAAAACACTAAGGTAGTTTCTACTCTCTCTGAGTTGTTTGAAGAAATAAAAGCCTTGTAATATGGTGCCAGCACTCTATCGTAGTGCTGGTTTTGTTTGTCTTTTATATAATGGGTGAATAAGGCAGCAAGAGTATAGTATATAAAAGGGTGAATGAGATGATTGTAAGTATACTTGACCAATCTCCCGTGCTGGAAGGGAGTTCCCAGGCAAAAGCGCTTGAAGAATCAAAAAAACTGGCACTTCTTGGAGAAGAGCTTGGGTATAAGAGATATTGGATTGCTGAGCATCATGATATGAAAGGACTATCCTGCTCTTCTCCTGAGGTTATGATTAGTTATATAGGAGCGTCTACCAAGAAAATCAGGCTGGGAGCAGGAGCAGTGTTACTTCCCCACTATAAGCCCTATAAAGTTGCCGAAACCTATCACATGTTAGAAACATTGTTTCCTGGAAGGATAGATATAGGAATTGGGAGGGCTCCAGGGGGTTCGGCTGAAGCTTCGATGGCTTTGTCAGGAAATTACTTGGATAATGTAAAGAACTTTCCAGACTATTAGATGAACTGCTGCATTTTTTTAGAAACGATTTTCCCGAGGATCATCTATATTCCAGTCTCAAAGCCTCTCCTGTTCCTCCCTCCAAGCCTCAGCCCTGGCTTCTTGGCACGAGTAATAAAAGTGCCTTGTTAGCAGCAGATCATAAACTGCCTTATGTATTTGGTCACTTTATGAGTGATGCAGATGCTAAAGAATGTATAAACACATATAAAACAAATAATATAGAGAAACCTTATGTTATTTTAACGGTAGCAGTCATATGCGGGGAAACGACTGAAGAAGCTGAGGAAATGGCATTAAGTTATGATCTTTGGAAGAAAAAGATGGAAAAGGGAGAAGAACTGCATGGAGTTCCTTCTATTATGGAAGCCAAAGAGTATTTTTTAGGAAGAGCAGAGAAAAGATCTAAAGGGAGAGAAAAAGAGAAAGTAATTATTGGAAGTCCCGAAGAAGCAGGTAAAAAAATAAAAGAAATGCAACTACAAGTTAATGCTGATGAAATCATGGTTGTGACGATTACTCCTACGTATGAAATGAGAAGTAATTCTTATAAAGCAATCGCTAAAGCTATACTCTAATGTGTAGAAGGTATGTGTGAGAGAAACTAGGTATACCAGGAGGTGCAGTTTGTGAATCAGACAGATTTGATAAAAGATTGGCGGCTTCACGCTGTCGTGTTTTTAATTGTTATTTTGACAGAAAGTATTGGAATTCATGAGTTTGCTGTTGGACCGGGAGTGATCATGCTTCTGCCAATGTTATATGCCATAGTGATTGGGCTGGGCTTATACTTTACTCCAATTATTAAGAAAAAGTCAGCCGATCGGGCTGAGCCTTTTATTGTCCTGGGCGTTACATTACTTATTGCTAAAATTGGAGTGATTATCGGACCATCACTGCCTGAAATTATTGAAGCCGGACCTGCGTTATTACTGCAGGAGTTTGGGAATCTGGCGACGATTTTAATAGCTCTGCCGATTGCTATTTTGCTCGGTTTTAAACGAGAAGCAATAGGGATGACACATTCAATTGCTCGTGAACCCAACGTTGGATTGATTATGGACAAATATGGATTCAATAGTCCGGAAGGCCGGGGAGTAATGGCTATTTACATATTTGGAACAGTTTTTGGTGCGGTATTTTTCGGCTTAGCCGCCGGCTACCTCGCAACCTTAACACCGCTCAGCCACTCTCTTTTGCAATGGCATCAGGGTAGGCAGTGGAAGTATGATGGCTGCTGCAAGCGGTTCTTTAATTGCAGCCTTTCCAGAGTTCGAAGGATCCATCGCTGCTTTTGCAGGGGCCAGCAACTTATTGTCCCTATCAACGGGTCTGTATATTAGCATATTCATCGGTTTGCCATTAACGGAGAAACTGTATAACGTAATGATGAAAAGAAAAAAGTGAACAAGAAAAGAAAGGAGAGAGGTCATAATGCTGCGTAATATACAAGAGTGGTCTCTCCTGTTAGGGATTTTTGGCCTTTCTGCATTATTTGGAAATTGGATGGGCTTTGACATTTTACCCTTTGATGCATTGCCTGGTATGCTTACACTTATTGTCATCGCTCTGGCTGGAATGATTGTCCAGAAATTACTTCCCTTTCAGCTTCCTAGTGTTGCCTACATAGGTCTTATAGGAGTACTCGTTTCTATGCCTTGGATTCCAGGGTCATCTTATGTGGTTGCTTGGACTGAACAAGTGGAGCTCCTCGCCCTCACCACCCCAATTCTAGCCTACGCGGGAATTTCCATTGGCAGAAATTGGACAGACTTTCTCAGTCTTGGATGGCGAAGTATTGTAGTAGCTGTATTTGTTTTTCTTGGTACATTTATCGGTTCTGCTTTAATTGCTGAAGTGGTTCTTCGAATGCAGGGCATCATATAACATGTAAATAAGCTCAGATCCTTTTGCGGGATTTGAGCTTATTTTTTATCCCAGGGATCAGTCAGTAGAGAGTAACTGAAAAGTATTCTGGCTGGATTTTCATATCGCGTTAGGCTATAGTGCAAAATAGTTTATCTTTCCATTCTTTTATTAGAAAATAATAGACAAGCTTGTATTAAAGGAGGAATCAGCATGGCGTCAAGTCTTCAAGATACTGTCACACTACATAATGGGGTGCGCATGCCCTGGTTTGGGTTAGGAGTATTCAAAGTAGAAGAAGGAAAAGAAGTAATCGACTCCGTAAAGAACGCAATACAAACAGGTTACAAGAGCATTGATACAGCGGCTGTTTATGGAAATGAAGATGGGGTAGGACAAGGGATCAGAGAATCAGGAGCAGCACGTGAAGATTTATTTATCACCTCCAAAGTCTGGAACGCAGATCAAGGATACAACTCTACCCTGGAAGCTTTTCAAACAAGCTTAAATAAACTTGGGTTAGATTATTTGGATTTATATCTTATCCACTGGCCCGTTGAGGGAAAATATAAAGAAACCTGGAAGGCATTAGAAAAGCTATATAAAGAGGGCCGTGTTCGTGCAATCGGAGTAAGTAACTTTCATATTCATCACTTAAAAGATTTACTGGAACACGCAGAAATTAAACCTATGGTAAATCAGGTCGAATATCACCCTCATCTGACCCAGGAAGAACTTCTTGCTTTTTGCGAGGGAGAAAGCATTCAGCTGGAGGCTTGGTCCCCGCTTAAACAAGGAGAACTCCTCCGAGATGAAACCATAAAAGACATAGGAAAGAAATACGGAAAATCGCCAGCTCAAATCATATTGCGCTGGGACCTCCAAAATAAAGTAGTAACCATACCAAAATCTGTGAATGAAGAGCGAATTAAAGCGAATGCAGATGTGTTTGATTTTCAGCTTACTGACCAAGAGATGAATCAAATCTCTTCTCTTAATAAAAATGAACGAGTTGGCCCAGATCCAGATGATTTTGACTTTTAACAGCTTTTCTTATTCGCGTGAATGGTTTGGTTTCTTATTACTATCTTTCTCCAAAGGACAAAGGAACAAATAGGGAAGAGGATGCCTGAGCATGTTAAAGGAAAACCGCAGCTGAATAATGGACTTTTTGGCTGACACTGAGAAAGAGATGGAGTGTGCAAATGGAAAGAAGAGTAATGTTGAATGATATGGAATTTCTCGTTTCCGAATTTTACAAAACAGAGACGACTTCATACTCTCCAACAAAAGTATCCTTTCGATTTCCTGTACATGGTGGAGAGGAGTATCATAATGTGACTAAAATGCTGTACAATCCATCATTTACCGTAAAAGTCCCTGAAGATAATTTACAATTTACAGGAAATATTACTAAATACGCTACCACCTTGGCAGATTTTTCGGATGAGCAGCAAGTATCAATATTTCATCTTGAGCTTACAGAAATCAGCAGCTCAAAAAAAGGGGGGATGAAAGTGGATTCTAATCTGAATAAGCGTCTTAGTGATATTAAATTTTCGGTACTTGACCTTGCTCCAATTGTTGAGGGAAGTAATGCTTCTGAAGCCGTCCAAAACAGCCTAAACTTAGCCAGGCACACCGAAAAGCTGGGCTTTCACCGTTACTGGGTTGCTGAACATCATAATATGCCTGGAATAGCAAGTTCTGCAACATCAGTATTAATAGGCTATATTGCCGGCGGCACAAAAAACATTCGTGTCGGATCCGGCGGCATTATGCTGCCTAATCACGCTCCTCTGGTGATAGCCGAGCAGTTTGGCACCCTGGAAAGTATGTACCCAGGAGGATAGATTTAGGACTGGGAAGGGCCCCGGGCAGTGACCAGGTTACTGCTCAGGCTCTTCGCAGGGACCTTTCCAGTAATGGAGAAGATTTTCCGGAGGCACTTGAAGAGCTTCGTTCTTATTTCGATTCTTCTCTAGGCAAAGGATATAATCCAGTACGTGCTATACCTGGAGAAGGCTTGGATATCCCTATCTGGCTGTTAGGCTCAAGTGGCTACAATGCTCAATTGGCTGGAAGACTAGGACTCCCATTTGCTTTTGCAAGCCATTTTTCTCCTGCGTATACTCTGCCTGCCTTACGGTTATACCGACAGTCGTTTATTCCTTCTGACACACGTAAAGAACCATATGCAATGGTGGGGGTGAATGTAATCGTAGCTGAAGATGATGAGAAAGCAGAATGGCTTTCCACCTCTCAGCAGCAGGCTTTTTTAAGCTTAACAAAGGGAAATCCTACAAAGCTGAAGCCACCAGTAGAGAATATGGATGAATTGTGGTCTGAGTTTGAAAAAGCTTCTATCTCCCAGCAGTTAAGTTCAACGATTGCTGGCAGCCCGGAACGTGTAAAAAGGGAGCTTCAGGATTTTCTGGACAAAACACAAGCTGATGAAATGATTATAAACACTTCTGTTTACGCCCATAAGGAACGTATAAAATCCTACGGCCTGTTAAAAGACCTTATTCACGATGCTTAGCAAGATAACGACTAGCACTTTCTAAAAGTGCTAGTTTTTCTAATTTTTAAAAGGAAAAGGCTGGACTTTGTCGAAGCTTGATTAAAGCAGAAACAGTCATACACACTCAAGGATAGTTGTTTTATTATCTCAGCTGCCAGGTACTGATGAACTTGCATGGGAGGGATAAGATGAAAATGTTTTTTGAGTTGTATAACCAGGAACTGGAAAAAATGACAAAGAAGCAGGCAGTAGCTTCAGCTGCCAAAATGTTTGAAGACGCCAAGCTGGATCTTAATGAAATAAAACGGTACACCAATCTTTCCTTTGAAGAACTAAAAGAGCTCCAACAAACGGTCCAGAAAAGATCCTGAAAAGTTTTCAGGGTCTTTTTACATCTACCTAACAAGTAGTTATAATAAATCATATATCTTTTGTATATGGATTTTATTGCAGAAAGAGGTAGAAGCATGCCAAATTTTACTCCAGGTCAAATTGAAACAATGAAAGTCGCAGCTTTGCATCCTAATGGCTATACGATGACAAATGGTTCAAACGAAGTGTATCTTCAAGAGAACGAAACACAGGAAGAGCTTCAGGAAGGTGATGTTGCTCAAGTGTTTCTTTATGAAAATAAACAAGGAAAGACCCAAGCAACAATGAACCTGCCAAAAGCTACATTACAATCATACGGGTGGGCTAAAGTAGTCAAGGTTGTAAAAAACCTGGGAGTGTTCGTAGATATAGGAATTTCAAGAGACTTTCTAGTGTTTGAGGATGATCTTCCTGTTTTAACAGAGGTATGGCCTTCCCCAGGGGATTATCTGTATGTCACCCTGGGACATGACAAAGAAGGAAGACTTACAGCAAAGCCCATTACAGAACAAGAGGTAGAGGAAATAAGAAAGGATGCCCCTGTTCATCTCAGGCAGCAAACATTGCAGGGCTGGGTGTATCAGACAGGGAAAGTGGGTTCTTTTGTGCTAACGGAAGAGGGATACCGTGGATTTATTCATTATACAGAACGGAAAACAGAGCCCCGTTTAGGTCAACAAGTAGAAGGAAGAGTGATTGCAGTCAAAGAGGATGGGACCGTTAATTTATCTTTGCGGCCACACAGGCTAGAGAGTATGGATGAGGATGCAGAAAAGATTTTGAACTATTTAATTCAACAGGGAGGCAAAATGCCTTTTGGGGATAAAAGCGATCCAGAAGACATTCGTTCTCTCTTTAATCTTAGTAAGGCAGCATTTAAGAGATCACTTGGTAAATTAATGAAAGAAGGAAAAATCGAACAGAAAGATGGGTTTACCTTTCTAAAAGAATAACTGTTTTCTTACAGCTTAAATATTTATATAAAAACCATGTTATGTTTCCTTACACAAACCCTTTTGTTGGCCAGAGTATGTGTTATCTTATTTATAACACATACTCACTTTCACAATTGGAGGGGTTTAAATGACAAGTACGAATAAGAAAAATCCTAATATTTTTACGATGATAGCTCTTACGTTTACTGTTATGTTTCAATAAAAGATATTTCATGAAAAACTGAACCTAATAGTCGTTTAGGTTCAGTTTTTTCTTTGAATACACAGGTAGACATCAAAGGAAACATAAGTCAGGTATAATAAGGGTACAACCATAGAGAGAAAAGGTGTGAACAGAAATGGGTAAAGGGTTAACAGGCAAGCGTGTTGCTTTGGCAGCATCAAGAAAAACAGAGGAAATGACCAGTTTAATAGAAAAACAGGGAGGTACATGTATTGTCCGGCCTCTGCAGGGAACAGTCTTTCTTGCCGATAAACAAATTGAACCCGCTTTACAAACGTTTGTTAAGCAAGGAGCAGATTGGGCGTTATTTACGACAGGGATTGGTACAAACACTCTTTTGGATACAGCAAGAAACCTGGATATTGAAGAACAGTTTTTACAAGTATTGCAGGATGCCAGTATTGCCACTCGCGGTTATAAAACAGTAGCAGCTTTAAAAAAAATTGGTATTAAGCCTGATGCAGTTGATGAAGATGGGACCACTCAAGGTTTAATTCAGGCTTTAAAAAAGGAAGATTTTTCGGGAAAGAAAGTGATGGTACAGCTTCACGGGATAAGTGCGCCTCCATTGATTGATTTTTTAGAAGAAAAAGGCGCTGACGTATTGCAGATTTTACCATATCAGCACATTCCGCCAGAGGAGGAGACCGTTCATACATTAACACTGGAAATTATAAACCGAGAAGTGGATGCCGTATGCTTTACTACTGCCATTCAAGTGCATTCGTTGTTTCAATATGCGAAGGAAAATGAGTACTTAGAACAGCTGTTAGATTCTTTTGAGCAGGACGTTCTTGCGGTTGCTGTTGGAAAAGTAACTGCAGAAGGAATGAAAGAAAATGAAATGACCAGGCTTCTCAGTCCTGATCTGGAACGAATGGGGGCTATGATCATAGAGCTATCCCGCTACTATGAGGCCGGTAGAATAATTTTACGAGCCTGCAGACTGGTGAGAGGAACCTCTTACCAGTCTGTTTTTTAGCAATATAGTAACTACATGCAGGCGTATACCATATAGGAAAGGTCTATGTAAAGCATGAATAAGAAACGGAAAGTGGGAAAAGAACACGATAAATGAATAAAATAAAAATACTTCTTGTCCTCCTTTCATAGTTATAAGAACTGTGGGGGGATGGAAGTACGATGAATACATTTTTGAAAGGTTCTTTACTGCTGATCGCAGCAGCTTTTATAAGTGAGTGTTTGGAGTTTGTCATTAATGTAGTGCTTGCCAGGGAGCTTGGGGAAGAGGGCCTTGGTCTTTATATGTCTATTTTACCCACGATTGTATTTCTTGTCGTGATAGCCAGCATGGAGCTTCCCGTTTCCATTTCAAAGGCCATTGCAGAAAAGGAGAAAATTTATCATAAAAGCATCCTTGAGCATACTATTCGTTTTACCGCTGCCTTTACGGTAGCATTCTTAGCCATTTCTATTATCGTTTTTCCGTTGATTCCCGTCTTTAACGCGTACCATCCACTTCTTCCTTGGCTGCTGCTTACCCTCATTCCTATTATAGCGCTGTCCTCTATTGCCAGGGGTTATTTTATGGGAGCCCACCATATGGGAAAGATAGCAGCTGCTAACTTTTTAAGGCGGGCCGTACAGCTCGTTTTGTTAATTGCCGTCTTTCAATTATTCCATTTTGACACTGACCTTGCTATCTTGATTGCTTTGTGTACTTTAATAGGGACAGAATTGGTAGTACTCGTTTATTTGGTCATTATGTTTGTTAAAGAAATAAAAGTCATGGATGAAAAGCCTTCGACCCCGGTGAAAAAAAGTTCTGTCTTACAAACTCTTTTATCGGTTTCTTTGCCTACTACGGGTCTTAGAATTTTTCATGCAGCGTCGTTTGCTATAAAGCCGTTTCTCATTAAAGCTGCTCTTGTTCGAGGGGGGATGGTAGAAGAAATGGCAATGGTGCAGTATGGAAAACTTGCGGGAGTAGCTTTTACTATAGGTTTCTTTCCAGCATTTATTGCTCATTCTCTCTTAATAGTCTTAATACCCACTGTTTCAGAGGCTTATGCTAAACGGGAAATACACGAGCTTAACCATCTGCTTAGAAAGATCATTGCTGCGACACTTCTATATTCTGTTCCGTCCGTGGCAGTATTTTATTTTTTTCAGATCAATTAACCAGTTTATTCTTTGAGGATTCGCCAGCCTCAGTATATTTACAGCTGCTTGTTCCCTATTTCTTTTTTCACTTCTTTGTTATTCCCATGCAAGCGTTTCTCATTGGTTTAGGACTTGTGAAAGATGCTTTTCTTCATTCAATCTGGTCCACGACTGTATATTTTGTTCTTATGTTTGTACTCGGATCAATGCCAAATCTTCAAATGGATGGAATCATTATAGGAATGAACACAGGCATTGTTATTCTTACCATCATGCATTTCTTAACAATTCGTCATAGAATTCAACTCACCCACGGAGCACGAAAAATATAAATAAAAAGAGATGTTATGTAACCTGCCTTTATCACAAGAAACCGTCTCACACCTGTGTTATTTTTAAAGGAAAACCTCTATATGAAATTCTAAAAGGGCTGCTCTCCGAGGTTGTCCTCAGCTTCCAAAGGAAGCATTTTGAGCTTTCAGAGCGATATGACATTTTTCAATTGCCGAGTCTTACCTAAAGGCTTGGCATATTTCTGTTTGTTTTACTCCCTAAGAGTAAACATTTATAATGAGAAAAGATGAAACAGAGGTAAAATTCTAGCCCGCGCTATGTTACCCTAAAAGGGAGACTACATTATACGGAGGACAAATATGAAACATTGGATTGCGTTCGCGCAAGCAGTAGATAACAAAGCAACGCTGCGAGTTAAAAGAACATTAAGTGAAGAAGAACTACATACTATTAATGCATGTAAAGATAAAATTTCCTTGTTTCAAGGGATCAAGTCCTTGTTTCAAATTACTGTAGGAAATTATTCCAGTTTGAAAAACAGCATTGGTAATCTTGAAAAGAAGATGAAAGAAGAGTCGTCCTGGAATAAGGATACGGTGTACTTGGAAATTAACCGGATGCTAGTTAATTATATTTCTACGGCAGCCATGTTTGAAAACCATGCAGAAAAGAGCATCCATGAAGAATACGGAGATGCAGCTCCACAGCTGATCTCATTTAATGAGCAAAGAGATAAGGAATTTAATAATCATTTTGCTTATCGTTTTTTCTCTGAACTTCAGGCCTTTATTCAAGAGAAAGGACTTCCTAAAGGAAGAATCAAACCTAGCGGGGAAAGTGAAGAAAGTCTTCCAAAAATGATCTATATTAAAGATTCCCTGTTGGTACCTGATTTTGAATGGGATGAAAAAGTAATAGAAGATTTTCGGGATAAGCCAAAAGCCTTTGATATTTACCCTGATTTAGATCAAAATTATCATAGCTTAATCAGGGTTTATCAGCGTGTGCTTGCTATTTTGGCAAAAGAAACGATCAAAGCTATTGGAACGTATAACAAGCTCATTGGTGAATTTCATCAAGAGTTCGAAGAAGAAGGGGTTCTCGTTGTCGTTGAAGGTGAGTTAAAAGGTGACGGAACAGAAAAGCTTATTAACTTGCCTGGAAGAGAAATTAAAGACACAATTGATGAACTGAAGCGATTTAAAATATTAAAGGAGAAAGACTCCTAAAACAATAAGAAGGGCC
The DNA here is from genome assembly GCF_001310615.1 of Thalassobacillus sp. C254. NCBI lineage: Bacteria > Bacillati > Bacillota > Bacilli > Caryophanales > Bacillaceae > Thalassobacillus > Thalassobacillus sp. C254. Next base: position 51,962 of record NZ_BAXQ01000007.1, read on the forward strand.
CTCACATCGGTGAGAGCCTTTTCTTGTATTTAGTTAGTTGCTTGTTGCTTGTTCAAGAATACACTCGCTTGCCGCGGGCAAGGCTTCAGCTAGCCGGGTTAGACCGCCCCGGCGGATCTTCAGCTCTTGCTTTTCCCGCAGGCGTCTCGTGATTTTTGAACCATCAATGAATAGGTACACAAAAAGGATACCTTCTGATTAGGTTAAATCACCACAACATAACAGAATCGGAGATAGCCTTATTTAAAATACCGGATAAAGCAGGGTTTGAACGCACGTTTAAGGTTAAAAACGACATAGGATTTGCCTGATGGCGGTAAACTGGAGAAAATTCTCTGCCCGAGAGGCTCATCAACCTATTTTAGATCAACAAAACTGTCCCAACTATCGAAAAGCGATAATTGGCACCATTTTTACTTTTCAGAGGCTGGTTTGTCCCAGCCCCTTCTCTTGGCGGAAAAATATTTATTTTCGGGAACTGGGTGTAGGGTAAAGAAGATGCTGTAATCAGCGCTTGTTCTTTAGCTCCCTTCAAGGTTCGTAACCGGCAGTAGCGAAGACCGTGGAGTTGTTTTGCCTTCACAAAGCTTCTTTCAATGGTTTCTTTTCTCTTTTTGTAAAGAAGCTTTCTTTCCGGAGAAAGCCTACTTTCTCTGACGGTCTAAATGTGACAAATACGGCCGTGAGTCATGAACATTGCCAGTCGTGACATGGACATCCGTAATAATGTTATGTTTCATGCCTGTAGTGCGGTGATTCTTTATGTTCACAGTAAAAAGGCTTTACTTTCTCAGAAGATCAATCTTCTTGTCTACTTTTCGTAGTAAGTGATCTTCTTACACTAATTGATCGGTGAAGACCAACTTTAATTCTCCTTGTCTTTCTGAGTAGACGTTACATGATATTCATCAATATGGAAAAAACTCCCATATATTTTCAGGCGATTTAGAGAAGCGAAAGGCGGCGACTCCTGCGGGAAAAGCAACAGGTGAAGATCCCGCAGGGCGATGTGCCCGAGGAAGCTGAAGCGTTGCCCGCGGAAAGCGCCCGTCTGTAGCGAATGAAACGTGGCTTGAACGGATGTTGCACTTGTGCTACAGGTAAAAGAGACCGTCTGTAGCGAATGAAAAGTGTGGATTGTTTTTCTAGTGGATTAGTTATCTTAATTATACTTAATTAATCTGAATAATCGGGGTTATTCACTCAAAAAATGGCTGTTGAGAAGGCTTTCTCGACAATCTGACCGCCATAGCTGGCGGTTTTTTTATTTCTAACCTTTCCAAACTTTAGTAGAAAGGTTAGAAGAATGAATCTTTGTATTGCCGAATAGGCTGGTAAAAGTAACATGACCAGAGCAAGGGGGACAAGCAAATGCAGATTCATGTAGTTTCTCCAGGAGAGAGCCTTTGGCAGGTAGCCCAAACATATAACATCCCATTTGAAACGATTGTGGAAGTAAATCAGCTGCCTAATCCGGATCAGTTAGTTGTAGGCCAGGCAATTGTGATTCCTGTTGAGGGAAGATATCATATGGTTCAGCCGGGGGAAAGCGTATGGCATATTAGTCAGCAATACGGGATACCCGTAGAGGAAATAGTACGAGGAAATAATATACAGTTTCCACACCTTGTACCACCAGGCTCTGTGCTGTATATTAATGATCATTCGCGCCAGCTGCCGACAGTTGATGTTGGGGCTTACGTGGATCTTCAAATCACAGGGGAAGATTCCCCAGCAGTAGTCGATGAGGTTGGTGAACATTTATCTTTTTTACAAATTTTCAGTTATGAATTAAATGCAGATGGGTCGCTTACACCAATAGACGATCAAGCAATCATACAAACAGCTTATGAAAATCAAATTGTCCCATTGATGGTGATTACAAATATTGAGGAAGGCCAATTCAGCCGGAAGTAGCTACAGCGGTCCTTCAAAATGAGCAGCTTCAGGATCGCCTGCTTGAAGAAGCTGTCTCGATAATGGAGGAGAGAGGCTATCTGGGACTGGATTTTGACCTGGAATACTTAGGGGAAGAAAACAGAGAACAATATAATGAACTCATGAGAAAAGCAAGGGTATTGATGGACGAACGAGGCTTTTTCCTGTCTAGTGCACTGGCTCCTCAGGTGGAACCAGGTATGGAAGGTATTCTTTATGAAGGACATGATTATGCGGCTCACGGTGAAATTGCCGATTTTGTCTTTTTAATGACATATGAGTGGGGGTGGACCGGTGGACCTCCTATGGCTGTCGCACCCATTAATGAAGTGCGCCGGGTGATTGAGTATGCAGCTTCTGTAATGCCCAATGATAAAATTATGATGGGAATTCCTCTTTACGGATATGACTGGACACTGCCTTTTGAAGAAGGGGTTACGAGGGCGACTGCAATTGATCATCAGGAAGCTATAGAACTAGCGGTCACATACAATGCGGCTATCGAGTATGATGAAGAAGCTCAGTCACCGTTTTTTACGTATTATGATGAAGAAGGCAACCTGCATGAAGTCTGGTTTGAAGACGCACGAAGCATACAAGCTAAATTTGATTTAGTGAAAGAGTTTGGGCTGAGAGGGTTTTATTACTGGGTGTTAGGATGGGAATTTCCTCAAAACTGGCTTCTCTTAGAAGCAAACTTTGAAGTAAATAAATATGTGTAACCACTTTTTGCCGGCTGCTAAAAAAGTTATTTACATTCTCCATTGAGAGTGGCAAAAGGTTTTCGTATGAAGTGAATAAAAAGGCAACATGAGTTATGAGACGACTACACGTTAAAATAGTATATAAATGTTGACACCTTTCCAAATTAATGATTTAATAAAATTAATCTTGAATTCAAGATATAATTTTTAAGGATATGGTCTTATGAACACTAACAACGAGATTCAGGAAAGAGATCCATCACTTAAAGCACTTATTGTATTATCAAGAACTCAGCATGCTGTTGAAGAGAAGATTAAAGAAGATATAAAAACATATGGGTTAAATCCAACAGAATTTGGAGTACTGGAGCTTCTTTATCACAAAGGTCGCCAACCAATTCAACGAATTGGCGAGAAAATTTTGCTATCAAGCGGAAGTATTACGTATGTGGTTGATAAGCTGGAGACCAAAAACTATCTTATTCGGAAACCATGTCCAAAAGACCGAAGAGTCACATATACCGAGATAACAAAAGAAGGCACGGAGCTAATGGACAAAATTTTTCCGGCTCATAAAAAGGTGATACAAGAAATCTTTTCCACTCTTGATCAAAAGGAAAAAGAGCTGCTGATTAACTTGTTAAAACGAGTCGGACTTCCGCTAAGACCCTAAATCAATTTATAAAGAGAGCAGGAAATTTTGACCACCTGCTCCTCCTAATGATACAAGGAACCAGGCATTTTTCACTGTTCATAGTTTAATAAAAAAATGAAGTTTAAAAAATTTTACCCTGAAATCTTGAAATTAAGATAAATGAATTTGTGATTTATTTTTGTGAGTTAAGGGTAACTATGAACTGTGTGGTTATTTTTGATAATCCGGCAAGAACCTCTACATGTTTTTGCTGATTATATAAATGTTCTCCCCATAAGCAAAATACAGCGGACACTCATCCATTTCTATTGCATTTTGCTTTCTCTTATCAATGAAACGTATTAGGTAAGGGGAGAGGAAAGATTTCAAATTATTTGAGTGGCAGGTGTGAAAATGGGGATATTAGACTTATTTAAATCAAAAAGGAGAGATTCAGAAATGGCAAAAGCAAATGTTGCAGTTATTTATTACAGTTCCACAGGCACTAACTATAAGCTTGCACAATGGGCAGAGGAAGGTGCAAAAGAAGCAGGGCTGAAGTAAAACTATTCAAAGTATCTGAAGTTGCACCAAAGGAAGCAATTGAATCTAATCAGGCTTGGAAGGACCATTATGAAGCAACTAAAGATGTACCGGAAGCTTCCCTGGAAGATCTGGAATGGGCGGATGCAATTATATTCAGTATGCCGACACGCTTTGGGAATGTTCCGTCTCAGCTTAAGCAGTTCCTGGATTCTACTGGACCTCTTTGGGCTAATGGAAAGCTTGTAAATAAGGTAGTGAGCGGAATGTCTTCTGCGCAAAACCCTCACGGCGGGCAAGAAGCGACTATTAAAGCCTTGTACACAACGATGATGCACTGGGGTGCCATTATTGCAGCGCCAGGATACAGCGATCCCGTTACATTCGCAGCCGGCGGTAACCCTTACGGCACAAGTGTAACAGTTGACCAAAATGGTGAAATGAAAGAGGACGTAAAAGATGCTGTGAAACACCAGGCAAAACGTACAGCAACAGTTGCAGAATGGGTTAAGCAAGGACAGCAGTAATATTGTATACCAACAAGTTATCTTAAGCAGGGATATTCCCTGCTTTTTCTATTTTTTGCTTGATAAGGCCCTTCAAATGCTTCTATGGTATACTATTCAAAGTATTGCTATTCTTGGATTTGGAGGCCTTTAATGGTTAAATCAGTAGACAGAGCATTGCGGATTATTTCTCTAATCAGCAAGCAAAAAGAAGGAATGGGAGTTACTGAACTTGGAGAACGGCTTGGAATAGGCAAAAGCTCTACTTATAAATTATTATCGACACTTACTGAGCACGGATATATTGAACAGGATGAAGGAACGAAAAAGTACCGTTTAGGATACAAGTATCTGGAATTAAGTGCACTTCTACTAGAGTCTATGGATATTCGATCACTGGCAGCTCCATTTTTAAAGGAAGTAGAGGCAATAACCAATGAAGTTGTACATTTGGTTGTCTACGATCAAGGAGAAATTGTCTATATCGAGAAGCTTGAAGGAAACGAAATTCTGCGTACCCATTCAAAGGTGGGAAGAAGAGCACCTGTTCATTGTACAAGCGTGGGAAAAGTAATTCTTTCTCACTTGGAAGACCGTGAAGTAAGAAATATATTAACGAAACAAGGCATGGCAGTTCACACAGAAAACACGATTACATCCATTGATGAATTTCTTAAAGAAATACATAAAGTGAATAAACAGGGGTTTGCCGTGGAAAAGGAAGAAAATGAAGTAGGGATTACTTGCATTGCAGCGCCCATTTTTGATAACAGAGGTAAGATTGCTGCAGCGGTCAGTATATCAGGACCCTCGATAAGAATGTCCGATAAGCGCTTGCAAGAGTTAAAGCCATTAATTATGAAAACAGGAAAGCAGATATCCAACCGGTTAGGTTACGTAGAATAATAACCAGAAAAGCCAGTCTTTCATTTTGACTGGCTTTTTTTGTATTTAAAAAACATGTCGAAAGTTGTTTATTTTTTGCCTTGATTAGAAATTTTCAAAAAATATATTGCGTTGGCAAACTATCAATGATTTAATAAAACTATACTTAACATATATCAGACATCTGATGACTGACCGGAGAGGTGGTGGAAGGGTGAACATTGAAAAGATTTCAAAGAAGAAGGTCTCGGCTATCGTAGTGGAGCAAATTGAAGATATGATTACGTCTGGCAAGCTGCAACCAGGTGAGAAGCTTCCTTCTAATCGTGAATTATGTGAGTTGTTTGATGTAGGACGTTCGGCCGTGAGGGATGCTATAAATACTCTAGCCGGAAAGGGTGCCGTGTACGTTAAACAAGGAGAAGGTACATTTATATGTGAATTTGATTCTACTAAAGTCTTCAAGCAGACCGCCCTTATTGCTAGCTCAAAGAATATAAGGGAGTTATTTCAAGTAAGAAAGATTTTAGAAACGGGGATTGCTGAAACAGCAGCGCAACATCGATCACCAGAAGATATCAAGGAAATTGAGACTCTTATGGATAGTCCGTTAGATGGCTGGGAGGCAGATTTTAAATTCCATTTAACAATTGCCAAAGCTACAAAGAACCAAATTATCATTCAGCTCCTTGAATTTATTTCAGCCACGACGAAACAGGCCATGAAAGATTTTCATGATTATATTCAACAGGATCCTGAAAACTTACGAATTATTCTCGATCAACATCTAACTATTCTTGAAGCAATTAAAACAGGTGATTCAAAACAGGCAAAAGAAGCAATGAAGGAACATTTAAACTATGTCGAAGGCTGTTATATGATATTTTTTCCGAAGAAACGACAGCATGATATGTAAGCGCTGTTATATATATTTTATCAAATAAAGAAACATGGTTTCCTATTACGAAACAAAGAGGTGTGAAAATGATTACTTCCAATTTATTAAGCGACTTGAGGGGATTGCTACCTGAGACTGAAATTGAAGAAAGAGGCACTCCAAATCATCTATTAGGAAATGACGGAGATATAGTCATTTATCCTACATCAGAAGAAGAAATTTCCCAGATTCTTTCTTATGCAAATGAGAATAACAAGAAGGCAGTAATAAGTGGTATGGGGACGAAAAGAGGATACGGTGGGGTGGAGGAAGCTGCAGATATCTTACTATCTTTAACCAACTTCAAAGGGATCGTTGAACATACTGTCGGAGATATGACTGTTACCGTAAAACCAGGTACTCCGTTTAAAGAACTTCAGGAACATCTTGCAAAGCATGATCAAAAAATCGCATTAGACCCTCCATTTTCTGACTTTGCTACGATAGGAGGTATCATTGCTGCAAATGAAAGCGGTCCCAAAAGACTTGGCTACGGGTCGGCAAGAGATTTAGTTATAGGATTAAAGGTAGTTTACCCAAACGGTGAAGTTATTCGTACAGGGGGCAAAGTGGTGAAAAATGTTGCTGGGTACGATATGAATAAATTGTTTATTGGTTCCATGGGGACTCTAGGTGTTTTATCAGAAATCACCTTAAAGCTTCGCCCAATACCTAAACATGAAAGCTTGGTACTTCTATCTTTTGAAGAGTCTTCTTTAGAGAATATCAAACAGTTAGCTGTGAAAATTCTGGATTCTTTAATCGAACCCGTCTCCCTTCAACTGTTAAATCCTTCGGCTGCCCAGGAATTGACCGGAAAGTCAAATTATACTCTCGCGATTGCATTTGAGGATGTTGAAAGCTCGGTTAAATACCAGGAAGATTTTATAAAAAACCTACAGCCAGAAAACACATCCTTCACGCTTCTTCAAGAAGAAGAGGCAAAGGAATTCTGGCAGAAGTTCAGCAACCTGGCTCCAAATGGAATAATGACCATCACAGGTAATGAAACAGAAGCTGCTTTAAAAGTTGGTGTCAAAAACCTGGACGTGTTCAAAGTAATACGGGAATGTGAGCTGTTAGAGGAAGGATTTAACGTTAAAGTGATCAGCCACGGCGGCCTTGGCCATGGCTGAGTGAGGTGATCATAAAAGGTGCAAGTGAAAACGTCCTTGCAGCCATTCACAACCTGCGAGAGTCAGTGAAAGAATTAAAAGGGTATGCAATTGTGAAATATCTTCCTTTATCAATGCGTCAAACAATGAATGTCTGGGGTGACAAACCCTCTTATTTCTTTCTTCTGGAAGGAATAAAAACAAAAATAGACCCAGCCAAAACGTTAAACCATAAACGTTTCATAGGAGGTTTGTAACATGAGTATTAAAGAAAAAGAAGTTCTTCAGGATCCGCCATGCAGTTCCCAAAGTCTTGGAAACTACCTCTGGGATGATAAGCCAGATCCAGATAAATGGGCCGATTGTGTGCACTGCGGAATGTGTCTTGAATCTTGCCCAACCTATGAAATCACCGGGCAAGAACAGCATTCACCTCGCGGCAGAGTTCATCTTATCAAGTCAGTCGCTGAAGGAAAGCTGGAAGTGAATGAACAGTTTCTCGATCCCGTATTTGCCTGTCTGGACTGTCGCGCCTGTACAACTGCTTGTCCGGCAGATGTAGATGTAGGCGGGCTCATTGAAGAAGCAAGAGGTCAAATCCGTCAGGCCATGCCTCTAACTGGCTGGAAAGGCCAGGTAAGTAAGTTATTCCTTAAAGGATTGTTTCCTCATCAAGAGCGCTTGAATTCCATCGGAAGCCTGTTAAAGTTCTATCAAAAGAGCGGGGTACAAAAGGTGGTACGAAAAACGGGGCTCATGAATGTTATGCCTCCGCATCTTGTACAGATGGAAGCGATTATGCCTGATGTTAAACAGCCTGTACGAAAGAAATATAAGGATGAAGAAATTGTAAAAGCAAAAGGCGAAACAAAAGGTGAAGTTGCATTCTTAACAGGTTGTGTAATGGATGTCATGTTTAGTGATATTAATGATTCTACTGTTAATGTTCTAACACGAAACGGAAACGATGTAGCCATTCCGAAAAATCAAACCTGCTGCGGAGCCCTCCATGTTCACGCAGGTGACCGTGATACAGGCCGAAAGCTTGCTAAGCAAAATATAGAAGCCTTTAAAGATGCCGACACGATTGTAGGTAATGCTGCAGGCTGCGGTTGTATGCTGCAGGAATACCCTGAGCTTTTCCATGAGGACCCAGAGTGGAAAGAAAAAGCAGAAGAATTTTCTGCTAAAGTGGTCGATGTTTCCAAGTACCTCTATGATACCGGTTACGAAAAGCCAAAAGCGGAAATTAACACTCGTCTGACGTACCATGATGCTTGTCACCTCGCACACGGACAGGGAGTAAGAAAAGAACCGAGAGAGCTTCTTATCGATATTCCAGGTGTTGAAATGGTTAATATGCCTAATGCCGATCGCTGCTGCGGAAGTGCCGGGGTATATAACATCACAAATCCTGAAATGGCAGATGCTGTTCTTGAAAGCAAAATGGAAAATGTGCCGGATGATGTAGAAATGATTTCTATGGGGAACCCAGGTTGTATGCTGCAAATGGCTATGGGGGTTCAGAAGTATGGACGGAATCAAAAGATAGTTCATACCATTCAGCTCCTTGATTGGGCTTACCAGAAAGAGGACAAAGAAAAGGAGGGGAAATAATGTTTAGCACAAAGAAAAAAATCAAAACAAATGACAAGCATATTAAGAACCTTGCAGCTATAGCAGGCGGGGCCGACTCTATTCTTTACCATAAAGAAGACCTTCTTGCCTATGACTGCGATGGATTTGTCATTCACAAACACCTTCCAAAAGCAGTTGTTTTCCCGAAAAATACTGAGGAAGTTGCAGAGCTGGTAAAGTACTGCTCTGCAAACAACCTTCCTTTTTTGGCCCGCGGGGCAGGTACTGGACTAAGCGGCGGTGCGATTCCAGTCAATGGAGAAGTGGTAATCAGTCTCGTCAGAATGAAAAAGCTCTTAAGCGTGGACCTTGAAAATCGAAGAGCAGTGGTAGAGCCAGGCTATATTAATCTAAAACTGACTAACTCAATTTCTGATAAGGGATATTATTACGCTCCTGATCCATCCAGCCAATATTGCTGCACCATTGGTGGAAATGTGGCTGAAAATGCAGGAGGGGCTCACTGTTTAAAGTATGGGGTAACAACAAATCATATCTTGGGTTTGGAAGTAGTCATGCCAAACGGCGAAATCGTGGAAATTGGAAATGATGGGATTGCCGATGCTCCAGGCTATGATCTATTGGGCTTGTTGACAGGATCTGAAGGCACTCTTGGCATAGTCACAAAAATAACGGTAAGGATTTTGAAAAACCCTGCCGCCAAACAAACAGTGCTTGCTTATTTTGATGATGTAGCTGATGGCAGCCAGGCTGTCTCTGACATTATATCAGCAGGGATAGTGCCGGCAGCTCTTGAAATGATGGATAAGATTGCTATTGAAGCAGTTGAAGCAGCTGCGTTTCCAGTTGGACATCCAAAAGACATTGAAGCACTGCTGCTCATTGAAGTAGATGGAATTGCTGCAGGGATTGATGAGCAGATTGACCAGATTCTCGATGTTTGTAAAAAGAGGAATGTCCGAACCGTTAAAGTAGCACAAGGTGATCAGGAGCGAGCCAGTTGGTGGGCAAACCGGAAAACAGGATTTGGAGCCATGGGAGCCATTTCTCCTGATTATCTCGTACAAGATGGGGTAATTCCACGGAGCAAGCTGCCTCAGGTTCTAAAACAGATTAATGACATCAGTGACGAGTACGGCTTGCGAATTGCTAACATTTTTCACGCAGGTGATGGGAATCTCCATCCTCTCGTATTATTTGATTCTGCGAAACCAGGAGAAACCGAAAAAGCACTTGCAGCGGGAAGTGCCTGCCTGCAGGTCTGCGCGGACGTAGGAGGTTCAATTACTGGCGAGCATGGTGTCGGTATTGAAAAGAAAGAGGAAATGCGTTTTATTTTCACAGATAAAGAAATTAAAGCTCAAACAGATGTTAGAGAGGTATTCAATCCATCTAACTTATTGAATGCAGGAAAGCTTTTCCCTTCTCCTGGCCGTTGTGCTGAAGTAAAGAAGGAACTGAAAGAAGCAGCAACGACTTAGAAGAGAGATAGCGAAATTTTGAGAATATTATTGAATATTAAACGCTTTCATGTTAGAATTTAGGAAATTGGAACGATAGGAAACAATGTTTCCTAATAAGAAACGAATGTAACTATATCTAAGGAGGCACTACTATGTCTGAATACGTTAAAATCGGAAACATTCAAGTAGCAGATGTACTACACAAATTTATAAATGAAGAAGCTTCCAAAAACGGGATTAGATAAAGAGCAATTCTGGGCCGACTTTGATAAATTAATTCATGAACTTACTCCTGAAAACAAATCTCTCCTTGAAAAACGAGAGGAAATTCAATCACAACTGGATAATTGGTATAAGGAAAACAAAGGAAGCTTTGACTTTGATAAATATAAAGCATTTCTTGAAGAAATTGGTTACTTAGAATCTGTTCCTGAGGACTTTGAAGTGACCACCAGCAACGTAGATGAGGCTGTGACAAAGCAAGCAGGCCCACAGCTTGTGGTGCCAGTAAATAATGCTCGCTACGCTATTAATGCGGCAAACGCCGTTGGGGAAGTTTGTATGATGCACTTTACGGAACGGATGCAATCAGTGAAGAGGGCGGCGCTGAAAAAGGCCCAGAATACAATCCTGCACGCGGGGACAAAGTTATTGCATACGCAAAAGAATTTTTGGACAACACCATTCCGTTGCAGGAAGGATCCCATAAAGATGCAGAGAAATATGAGATCAATGATAACACTCTATCTGTTACTCTTTCAGGAGGAAACAAAACGGGACTAAAGGATGCAGGAAACTATTAGGTTACCAGGGAGTATCAGAAGATCCTTCTGCCATCTTATTTACAAATAATGGATTGCACTTTGAAATCCAAATTGATCCGTCCCATCCAATCGGAAAAACGGATAACGCCGGGGTGAAGGACGTACTAATGGAGTCAGCTCTTTCAACAATTATGGATTGTGAGGATTCCGTTACAGCTGTGGATGCGGAAGATAAGGTCCTGGTATACAGGAATTGGCTCGGCTTAATGGATGGAAGCCTTTCCGTTTCATTTTCCAAAGGCGGCAAGACAGTAGAAAGAACATTAAACCCTGACCGTACTTATACTGCACTTAACGGCGGAGAAATATCGTTATCAGGACGTTCTCTTATGTTTATCAGAAACGTAGGACACCTTATGACAAACAATGCCATCCTTGATAAAGACGGGGAGGAAGTTCCTGAAGGGATCCTTGACAGCGTGATTACCAGCTTAATTGCTAAACACGACCTATTGAAGAATGGTCCTTATCAAAACACCACAGAAGGCTCTGTATATATTGTTAAGCCAAAAATGCACGGGTCAAAAGAAGTGTCATTTGCCAACAAGCTGTTTAACAGAGTCGAAGACCTCCTGGACCTGGAAAGAAACACATTGAAAATTGGTGTCATGGATGAGGAGCGCCGCACTACGTTAAATTTAAAAGCATGCATCAATGAAGTAAAAGAAAGAGTAGTCTTTATTAATACTGGATTCCTTGATCGTACAGGAGATGAAATCCATACTTCTATGGAAGCCGGGCCGATGATTCGCAAAAGCGAAATGAAAACTTCAGCATGGCTTCAAGGTTACGAAAAATCAAATGTAGCAGTGGGACTTGACGTGGGCTTAAAAGGAAGAGCCCAAATTGGAAAAGGTATGTGGCAATGCCAGATTTAATGGAAGAAATGTTGAAGCAAAAAGGCGGACAGCTAAAAGCAGGCGCCAATACTGCCTGGGTTCCTTCCCCAACTGCTGCCACACTGCACTCACTTCATTACCATGAGATCGATGTGAGTGAAGTACAAAAAGAGCTTGCAAAAGACACCACTGATTACCGCAACGATATTCTTCAGGTCCCTGTAGCTGAAAACCCTAACTGGTCAGCCGAGGACATCCAAGCAGAGCTTGATAACAACGCTCAAGGTATCTTGGGTTATGTCGTTAGATGGGTAGAACAAGGAGTTGGCTGCTCTAAAGTACCTGATATTAATAATGTAGAACTAATGGAAGACCGTGCTACACTGAGAATTTCCAGTCAACATATGACTAACTGGCTGTATCATGGAATTTGTTCAGAAGAGCAGGTATTGGAAACACTAAAACGTATGGCGAAAGTTGTGGACGAACAAAATGCTGGAGACCCGGCTTATCGCCCGATGGCACCTAATTATGATGATTCAGTAGCATTCCAAGCGGCTTGTGATCTAGTATTTGAAGGACGTAAGCAGCCAAGCGGGTATACTGAGCCAATCTTGCACCGCAAACGTATCGAAGCTAAGGCCAAACTTGCTCAGCACCTAAGCTAATATATATATCATCTTTCAGTAATGGTGATTTCCTTTTCAGGATCACCATTACTTACTGAATAATTATTGATAGTCGTTGACAGAAAGGACAATGTATATGAAATTCGTTAGATTTAAAAACAATTCAGATATGTTAACCGGAGAATTGACAGCAGAAGGGATCAAGGAAATCAAGGGAGATTTGCTTGGAACCTGGGAGTACACAGGAAAAACATTTCAAGAAAGCGAAGTAACTTTAACTGCTCCCCTTGAGCCTAATCAGATTATTGGTATTGGAGCTAACTTTGTAACGAAGACCGAAGAACTTCCAGAAACTTTACCTGAAATTCCAGTATTCTTCTTCAAACCTACTTCGTCTGTGATTGGCCCGGAAGAAGATATTGTTATCCCAGAAGCCATCGAGGAAGTAAAGTTCGAATCTGAACTGGCTGTTATCATTGGAAAAGATACGAAGGACGTTTCTGAAGACGAAGTACTAGACTACGTGTTTGGATATACGGTTGGAAATGACGTAACTGCACCTCAATATTTCCATGAAGCAGGCCATTGGACAATTGGCAAATCCTTTGATACTTTCACTCCGTTAGGACCTGTCATAGAAACTGAACTGGATCCACTTTCTATTAGAGTGGAAGCCCGACTTAATGGAGAAGAAAAACAAAACAGCGGAACAGAACTAATGATTGTACCTATCAAAAAATGATTTCGTACTTATCCTCTGTAATGACCTTGAAAAAAGGCGATGTGATCTTAACAGGCAGCCTGTAGGAGCTGAATTAGTTGGAGAGAACAATGAGATTGAGTGTGAAATAAAAGAAATAGGTGTTTTGAGAAACAACTTTGTAAAAGCAAAGAAAACAGCTCAATCACTGTAAAAATGATATGCTGACCTCCTGATAAATCAGGTGGTCGGCTCTCCTTAGATTAGAGAATAAATTTTTTATGTGTAGTATTTACTGAATAATCTAAATTGTAGAATGGAACTTTACGTACATTCATTCATTCAGTAAACATAATTATTAAAGCGCTTTCATATTTTGCAACACGAGTACATGCTTTGCGAAAAGGGGTTATAAACTGTGGTATAGAATTTTGATAAGCATTTGGTACCCCATTAAAATTCTCCACCACAGGTTATATTTATATAAGTTTTAGCATTTTTTTACCTTTTAAAAGGAAAGGGGAGAACGTAGTGGGAACTGGATTATTGGCTTTCTTATCATTATTGCCTATTATTGTGGTTGCTGTATTCCTGGTTGGTCTTCGATGGCCTGCAAGTAAAGCTATGCCTATTTCATATTTTGTTGCAGTTGGTCTTGCATTATTTATTTGGGGGGTTCCAGCTAACAATGTCGCTGCAGCATCTGTACATGGACTTATAACAGCAGGTACGCTATTATACATTATATTTGGAGCTATTTTGCTCCTCAATACCCTCCAGGAAAGCGGAGGAATCAAAACAATCAGGCAGGGATTTACTGATATATCTCCTGACCGCCGAATTCAAGTCATCATCATTGCCTGGCTCTTTGGGTCTTTCATTGAGGGGTCGGCCGGATTTGGTACACCTGCTGCGGTGGCGGTTCCATTACTAGTGGGGCTCGGGTTCCCGGCAATGGCTGCCGTTGTTGCTGGTATGACCATACAAAGTACTCCAGTATCCTTTGGTGCTGTAGGGACACCAATGCTTGTCGGTGTACAATCCGGGCTGTCTGCTGACGCCAGTATTACTGATAACTTTTTAGCACTAACTCATGTCATTGCAGGACAGACTGCGATTTTACATGCAGTAGGGGGTACGCTCATACCTTTATTTGTTATCGCTATGATGACCAGGTTTTTCGGTAAAAACAAATCCTTTTCTGAAGGGATAAAGGTCTGGAAGTTTGCTTTGTTTGCCGCCTTTGCGATGACCATTCCGTATGTCATTGTGGCAAATGTACTAGGGCCGGAATTCCCATCAATGATAGGGGGACTTGTTGGTTTACTCATTGTTATAACAGCTGCTAAAAAAGGTTTCTTAATGCCAAAAGAAGACGAAACATGGGATTTCGATGAGAAGTCCAAGTGGGATCCTGAGTGGATTGGAAAAATCGAGATTAAAGACATTGCCATAAGAGCGGAAGCATGAGCATGGTTCGAGCCTGGACTCCTTATATTCTTGTAGGGTTGTTCCTTGTAATCTCAAGACAGGAATTTCTTCCTTTTAGAGAGTGGCTTCAAGCATGGGTAGTGGGACCTGAAAACATTTTTGGTTCAGAAATTTCTTCTACCTTCCAGCCTTTGTTCTCACCAGGTTCAATTTTCATTCTAGTTACTCTTATTACATTCTTTATTCACGGTATGAGTACAAGTGCTTACAAAAGAGCATGGGCTACTTCTGGAAAAACCACTCTGGCAGCGTCGGTGGCCTTAATCTTTACTGTGCCAATGGTTCAAGTATTCTTGAATTCCGGGGGAGGCACTGCAGGCTATGATGGTATGCCGATCGTGCTGGCCAATGCCGTAGCTGCTATAAGCGGCGATTATTGGCCGTTGTTTGCAACCTTTATTGGCGGCCTTGGAGCATTTATTGCCGGCAGTAACACTGTAAGTAACATGATGTTCTCTTTATTCCAGCATGATGTGGGATCACAAATGGGTGTCACTGCTTCCTGGATTGTAGCTTTACAGGCAGTAGGCGGTGCTGCAGGTAACATGATAGCGGTACACAATGTAGTAGCAGCTTCTGCAGTTGTTGGTTTAGTTGGTAAAGAAGGAATGATTATTAGAAAAACAGTCTTTCCATTCTTATACTATGTAACAGTAACGGGGGCTCTTGGATATTCCATTGTTTGGTATGGTGAGAAAGGACTCTTTAATCTTGGAACCTTTATCGTACTGGGAATTTTCCTTTCAGCATTCTATATTATTTCCTCAAACAGGAAACGTGTGGATATCATCCAAAAAAATACGACGGTTGGTTTCAAATAAAAAAAGAAAAAAGCTTGTCTCCAGTAAAGGAGGCAGGCTTTTTTATAAATAAAAGAATGTTTTCTTCCATCTATTCTTTCTTCGAAAGTAAAAGAGTAAAATAAAGAAAAGGTAAAAGGGAGGCCTGTGTATGGCTCGTTCTGTGTACTATTACGCTGTAATGTTTATTACCTTAATGATGATGATAGGAGGTACAGTGGCTGCTTTTATGAATGGAGCCGACCTCGTGGTCCCTCAGGGCTACTATCTTACCTATGAAGAGTTCAAGGATGAACAGGCTTATAAACTTGAGGAAGGTACAGTTACAGAAAGAAGAAGCGAAGAAGCTTTAGCTGCTGATTACGATCGTCAAGTAAAGGAGTTTACCATCATAGAAAAACAGCGAGCCATGAATGATTTAATTAAAAACATTGGGTGGATTATTATCCCGTTTCCAATTTTTTCTCTTTGCGAGTAACCAGGTTCGAAAAAAACAAAGTAGTGGTACGTCTTCAATTTAATTGCTCCAGGAAGAATTTCTTTTAGCGAAACTAGGAATAGCTAAAAGAAAACAAAGGAGTTGAAGCAGGATGGACCAGCACACATATATAGACCAGCTTGAAAAGCTTTACGTTCTTATGGAGACAAGACACATGCTTAAGGAAAAGATAGAGGTTTCATCTTCTGAATCAGCGCCAGCTGCTGTTTTAGAAGATATTAAAAAAATTGAAGAGGAGATTGCTTTCTATTCTGGAGGGCAATCCATTGAAGAAATTGAAGCTTCATTAAATGCTCCCCTTTTTAACCCTTCATATATAGAGGAAGAAGAGAGTTAATTCTCTTCTTTCTTTTTCTTCAAGTGAAATAATAACACACTCAGATATAAGAGCGCCCCAATTAAGTCTACGATAACATGAGGAGTGATCAACAAAAGAGAAGAAATGAATAATACGGCCTTTTCCAGAAGGGATAATTTTTTCTTTATATAGCCAATAATCACAGAAGATAGACCCGCGATCCCCAAGGTTGTAAATAAAATGTTCCATAAAATTTCGAAAAGAGAACCTTGCATTAACAATGATTCATTATATACAAAGGCAAAGGGAATAATAAAGGCAGACAAGCTCAGCTTAAAAGCGGCAAGTCCTGTTTCACCAGTTTTGGAACCTGATATGCCAGCTGCACTGTATGAGGCAAGTGCTATAGGGGGAGTTATCATAGAGAGCACTGCAAAATAAAGCACGAACATATGGGAAGCGAGAGGACCGATACTAAAAGCTTGCAGTGCTGGGCTAATAAAATTGCGCCCATAATATAAGCAGAGGTGGTTGGCATTCCCATTCCCAGTAAAATACAGCCACCTGCAGTTAAGATTAACGCAATGATCATAATATCTGAAGACAACAATGTAATTAGACTTGTGAATTTCAAGCCAAGGCCAGTAAAGCCGATTACCCCTACAATAATACCTGCTATTGCACATGGAATCGTGACATGTATTGCTTGTTTAGCTCCTTTATTTATTGCTTCTATGATGGTGTGTCTATTCAGCTGATATGGTTTCCGGGCCCATCCGAGTATAATAACTGCCCCAATTGCCCAAATGGCTGCACGATGAAGTGAATACCCAGTAAAGATTAAAGTGACTAATAAAATAAGTGGTAGCAGTAAGTGAAGACGAATGATGATGTTATCCATACTTTCCTTGACTTGGACAATGGAGAGCTGTTCTTTTGATGCTTTTAGGTGGACAATAATGAGTAAGGAAACATAATAAAGAAAAGCCGGAATCATAGCAGCAACAATTAATTCTACATAGGGAATGCCAATCATTTCAGCCATAATGAAAACAGCAGCACCCATTATGGGAGGCATCAACTGCCCACCTGTAGAAGCAAGGGATTCAATCGCTGCCGAATCTTTTTTTGAGTATCCGGCTTTTTTCATCAGTGGAATTGTGAAAATTCCTGTACTAGCTACGTTAGCAACAGCACTTCCGCTAACGCTTCCCATTAAGCTGCTGGAAATGACTGCCGCTTTTGCTGGTCCGCCCTTTGATCTTTTAGTTAGGCGAAAGGCAATGTCATTAAAAAGCTGACCTCCTCCAGATACATAAAAGAAAGCTCCAAAGATAACAAAATAAAATACATAATCTGCAGCTACACCAACGGGTATTCCGAAGATCCCGTCTGTTGAATAAAACAGCAGATCTATGAGATGAGGGAAATCTAACCCCCGGTGTCCTAAAAGGCCTGGAAAAAGTGGTCCGGCCAACGCATAAACGATAAATACCAAGGCCAAATATGTGATCATTTTCCCAACGATTCTTCTCGATATTTCAAGCAGTAATAACAGGTAAAGAAATCCAGCAAACAAATCTAGCGGGGAAAGTGTATCGACAAATTGAATTCTTAAATCTAGACGTGGCATGTGAAAAAGAAAATAAGCGCCCAACACCAACGGAATAAAAGGTAAAAGTATATTTAAAACCCGCTTAAATAGTTCCTTCCTTTTCATGGGTAAAGGAAAAAGGGAATATGAAAGAGACAAAGCAAAAGACAGATGGATAATTCGTTGCTGCATAGCAGGGAGCATGCCATTAATTGCTGTATAGATGTGAAAAGTAACCCAGCCTATAGCAATCAAAGTAGATAACAGAAGGTGTTTCTTTTTCATGGCGCTCCCTCCCATTTCCTTTCCGTTTTGTTTAGTCCTTAATCCAATTTCTTTCCCGATAATATTTCTCTGCTCCTGGATGAATTTTAATTGTCTGCAAATCTAGCCTTTCTATTGTTTGCTTAGGGTTAAAATCTTCTAATGCCTGATGCCCTTGGCTGAGCCTTTGTTTATTTTCAATTAGACTCTTTGTTATTTCATAGGCCATATCATCAGAAAGGTTTTCATTTGCGATCAAGGTTGTTGCAAAACCTACCGTTTCAATTTCTTTCGTTTGACCTTTAAATACATTAGCAGGAAATACAGCTTCATCAATTCCTGATGCTAAAAGCTCTTCTCTATATTCTTCTTCAATGGAAAGGAAGGTGACTGGTGTCTGCATAGCTATTTCTGTAAAAGAAGGGTGGCCGACTGTCATCATTTGTATGAACATATCTGCTCGCCCGTCATTAAATGAGGAAGAGACTACATCAAAGGACGTATTTGTTACCGAACCGCCATAAGAACGTAAAACATCATAATCCAAATCATGGGCATTGAGAATTTCTCTTGCTAAAAACTCTCCTTGACTACCACGGTTCATGGTGTAAAGATTAACAGGAATTTCTTTAGCCTTAATATCGCCAATAGACTCAATCCCATGTTTCTCTTTAAATTCATCCCGAATAATAATTCCAATGTAATAATGATCAAGGCCATCTAATAATAAAGTCAGGTTTTCATATGGAGTATCATAAGCTGCAGAACCCTCAGCAGCCCACTGGTTGTTTACACTGAATGTTAATCCTACATCCGCTTCCCCTTCAGCAACCACCCGCACGTTACCAAGACCTCCAGCATAGGGGAGAACATCAATCTGATTTACATCGGTCATTTCTTCACGTAATATTTCAGCCATCGTTGCTCCATACACATACCAACTGCTTCCTTGAGAAAAGGTAGCCAGCTTCAGCGTGTCGTTCTCTTCTTTGCTACTAAAAGAAAAACAGCCGCTTAGTATAAGGACAGAAGTTAGCATCAGAGCCGCCCAAATCCGTATTGTTTTCATACACTTCTCCTTACGGGTATTCAATTAATTTATATAATACGGTATGAATTCCTTCCGTTTATGGGTGGGTGTTTATCTATCTTTTCCATAAAAAATAGGCAGAACAAATTAGTTCTGCCTAAAGAAGAGCCAGTACACTTTCATTAAGTACCAGGAAAAAGGGTTACCGTGTAAAATGATTAGCATATCCTGAGGCTATTATTGCTTCAGGTTTAATTTTAGGTTCCACCCCCATAGACTCCATACGAGAAACCATTTCATTTACAAATTCTCTTGTTTTATTTCTCGGCCCGTCCCCAATATCAATGTGTCCTTCGATACTAAAGGAGGATCCATGATAAATATAGGCAGTATAATATTAATCAGGTTATTTTTTCGTTCCTCTGTAAATAAACTAACCACTTCTTCAGTTAATGATGTCTCATAGGATATTCGCGGATGAAGGATATCCATTCTTCTTGGTACTACTGTTTTTCTGTAGCATGCCCATACGCCTTTTCCTTTTCTCTGAATCGCCACTCCCGTGATAAAACGAGTAGACCGAGAATGAACCTGGGAATCTGTTCCAACCATAAGCCTGTAATTTCCACGAGGTTCCTTTTGCATAAATCGTTCAATACGTTGATATACTTGTTCAAATGTCATTGAACGTTCCGATAAATTTTGAAAGCTCAGATCATATACTTCGAGGTGTCTCATAATTTTTTCACCTGCCTATTATTATTGTTTAGGCTAGCAAGGGCTTTTATATCCTTCTTACTACGTAGTATTGATTCAAAAGGGTGTATTTAAGTTTAGCAAATCATTCCTATTTGATTGATTTACTATATCTTATGTGAGAGGTCTAAATACTTGTCACATTTATGAGAAATTGGAGGGAATTAGGTATTCAGGCAAACATTATAAAGGCTAAAAGAACGGACAAAGGATAGAGTAAAAGTAAAAAGGAGCTTTCAAAATGAGAAATAAAGGTTATATATTTATTTTACTTTTTCTACTTTGTAATATCATCTTATCTGGCTGTAATGGAGGGGGAGACACACAAGAAGGTGCACAGGGAGGGACAACTATCCAAGGAACACAGCATGGTGCTCAGCAGCAAAGAGGCCAGAACATTGAAAGAGAGTGGTTTGCTGTACCTTTTCCAGGGATGCCTGAACAAAGAGAAGGGGAAGTAAGGATCCCTGATCCAAACCAAAACTTAGATGAAGAGCTGGACCCGAACCAGCCAGATCCAGACCCTAACGGAAATATTGGACAGGATCCAGAACCCGACACTGAATTAGGACAAGAGGAACAAAGGCCCGAGGAGCTGCAGCCAAGAGAAGGGGAAGAAGACAGAGATGCGCAGCAGGAGCCCGAGGCTCAAAATATCAGAGAAGAAGTCATCAGACTGACAAATCAAGAAAGAGAGCAAAACGGGTTAAACAGTCTTGAACAGCATGGCCAGTTAATGGACGCTGCACAAGCAAAATCTGAAGACATGGCTGAACAGAATTATTTTTCCCATACTTCCCCAACATACGGTACACCTTTTGAAATGATTGAGGATTTTGGAATCGATTATCAAAGTGCTTCAGAAAATATTGCAGCCGGTCAGCAATCAGCAGAACAAGTAGTAAGGAACTGGATGGAAAGTGAAGGTCACAGAAGAAATATTCTTGATGCAAATGTGACTCACATTGGTATCGGCTTTGAGGATGATGGAAATTATTGGACTCAATTATTTATTCAACAATAAAGAATTTGAAATCCTGGTATTCCAGGGTTTCTTTTTTTTGCTTGTCTTACCTATCCATATGATTTAACTTCAGCAGGAAAGGGAAGAGACCATGTAAAAGCAATTGGATTGGAAGGTGTAATAAACATGGATGAAGTGTTAAAAGAAGTATATCACTCAATCACTAAAAGGAAGTCACCAGCTTTACCAGAAGTATCCTTACCAGAGAAAGAAACCAAGGGACAAAAACAGCTTGTTTTTTGTCTGTTACAGATCACAGGGGAAGAGCATACGTAACAAGAGGAGCCCATACTTCACTTTCTTCAGCTATTGAAGGAGCAATACTTTCCTTTTTTGAAAATATGGACTCTCCTCACTTTCAATCTGAGGCAGTCAAACTAGATATTATGACATCTGTTCGCCCGATGAAAAAGGAACAGCCATTCATACATATAAAGAAGGATAAGATAGGGTATAAGCGGGGGCTTCATGGTATTGCTTTTGGAGAGGACTTAGAATTAGCATTTCTGCCTGAAGAAGTAACTGCTTACCAAATGATAAAGGATAAAAAAATTAATCCTGATAATGTTTTGGCGGCCTTTGGAAAACATTTTTCTACTTACAAACCAGGAGAAAATCAAGCTGTTGAAAGGCGATAAAGAAATAAAAGCCTATAAATTTCAAACTCAATCGTTCTATACAGATGGAAAAAAAGTAAAAGAACTGTATCGAGGGCATCCAATGTATAAGGATGTTACTAGCGAAGATGTTCAAGAAGCGATTGAATGGACAAACAACTATTACTTTAAAGAAGTGGTTAATCAAAATGGCAGCTTTACTTATTCCTACTTGCCTCAAGAAAACCAGCAAGAAAAACGATATAATATTTTACGTCATGCCGGTACAGTATACTCCATGTATGAAACATATGAACACACTAAGGATGAGCAAGTATATCAAGAAGCGTTACGTGCCTTGGATTATTTATTAGAACAGGTAAGAAACCATAAAATCAATGAAGAAACTGTAAAAGTTGTCGTGGAAAAAAATGCGATGAAGCTAGGGGGCAATGCCCTTGCGATTATTGCCCTGGCTAAATATACAACGTTAACAAAGGATACACAGTACCTTTCCATTATGCAGGACCTCGCAGCCTGGATAAGTGAAGTTCAGAATGAAGAGGGTCGCTTTACTATTCATAAACAAAAATACAGATCAGGGGAAGTGTCAGATTTTGTTTCCCACTTTTATCCCGGCGAATCAATATTAGCGTTAGTGCGTCTTTATCAAATAGATAAAAATGAGAAATGGCTGGATGTAGCAGAAAAAGCTGCTCACTACCTGATAAACATAAGGGACAAAAATGAAAATGAAGATACCATTGCGCACGATCACTGGCTGTTGTATGGGTTAAATGAACTTTACCGTGAAAGATCAAAAGAGTTATATAAAAATCATTCGTTTCTTGTAGCAGAAGCAATCATGAAAACCCAGTTTGTAGACCACGCCGATGAGCCGGATTGGCTTGGAGGGTATGCAGTGCCAAGGACTCCGCCTGAATCTACACCTGTCGCTTGCAGAAGTGAGGGATTGTGTGCTGTTTACAAATTAGCAAAAGATTATCATCAAGATGAATTGGCTGACCGGGTAAAAGAAGCAATTAGAAATGGTATTGGGTTTCAGCTTCAAATGCAGCTTCGCCCAGAATCAAGCTTATACTATGAAAATAAAAATCTTTGTTGGGGAGCTTTCCAGCGAAGCTTAAATCGCTTTGATTTACGCATTGATTACACGCAGCATAATATTTCCAGTTTTATTGCTTTTTACAACATTCTAACTCGTAAAGATCAGGAAGCGGCTGCAGTCAGTGAATAACTTGAAGAGACGGACATATTGTCTGTCTCTTTTTACTCGTCGAAAGCAAAGCTTATGGTATGATAATGGATAAACACTTTCGATGATCCTATTGTTGAGGAATGATGTGTATGTATCTGGCATTTCAAGCGTTTTTAGAGCCTGGTGACATTTATATCAGGCTGGTGGTTGCCTTTATCTTCGGTGCCATTATTGGATTAGAGCGTTCACTCAAAAGAAAAAACGCTTCGATAAAAACAACCATTGTGCTTTGTGTAACAAGCTGTGTAGTTACAATTGTAAGTATTTATTCTGCCCAAATTTATTCGGAAATGACCACAAGCACCTTAATGGATCCTTTGCGTTTGGCCGCTCAGCTTATCTCAGGTATAGGGTTTATTGGAGCAGGCGTCATTCTTGTCCGAAACAATGATGTGGTTTCCGGCATAACCACGGCAGCGATTATGTGGGCCTCTGTAGGTCTTGGGATTGCTATAGGAGCAGGGTTTATTGCAGAGGCATTTATGGCACTTGCCTTATCATGGTAGGGGTAGAATTTTTACCACACCTTTTTAAAATCCTCGGACCTGCATCACTGCGGGAAAAAGAATTAAAATGCAAAATTATAGTCGATAACGAAGACGTAATGACAGATATTTTAAAGGAAATGAAAAATAATGCAATGAAGCCAAGAAAGGTACGAGTAAGAGATCTGCGCGATTCAGACAACAAACAATTGGATCTACTTTTATTAGTAAATGAAAAGAGGTACACGACAGACGTCTATCACCATCTGAAACAAATTAAAAACATCATAAGCGTTGACATCGAGTCCCTAAACTAGGGACTCTTTTTTGTGGTGCCTGGCACCCTGAGTGTCTGTAACAAAAAAAATGCTAGAGATACTGGTAAATAAGGATAAATTATTACAGCGGCAAAGGGGTGCCAGGCACCTATGAAGGTACCTCTGTATGAAACCCGGGCAATGAGGAATGCTATTTGTAAGAAAGATGAAAGGCATTGAAGAAAGAGAGGTACATATCAATGGGCCAGCCATTAATTTTTTCTGCCTCGATTGGCCATGGGCACAATCAGGCAGCAAAAGCCATTCAACATGAATTTAATAATCAGGGATTTACCCAATAGTAATAGATACCTTTCAAGAAATTAGTCCTCTTCTTCATAAATGCATGGTAAAAAGTTATTTTCAGCTTATTAAGACGGGTCCCCTCTTGTGGCGGAAAGCATATTTTTATGCTGAAAAAAACCCTATATTTTTATTATTAGACCGGGTGGCGACGCTTTTTTCTGACAAGCTGTTCAGCTTGATCAAAAGTTATCGCTGTAACTTTATCATTTCAACTCACCCGTTTGTAACAGCATTTCTGTCCAGAGTAAAAAGAATAAAGAAATTAAAGCAGCCTTTTTATACCATTATTACTGATTTTGTCCTTCATCCAGCGTATGTAAGAAATGAAATTGACGGGTATTTTACAGCATCCCCTCACATTGAAACATTTGCTGAAAAACATAAAGTATCTGCTGAGCAGTTTTATCACACGGGCATCCCAATTATTAAAGATGACGTTATTTCTTTGTCCAAAACCTATGCCCGCTTTCAGCTTGGTCTAGATCAAACTGACAAAATATCCTCCTCATTGCAGGAGGAGGATTGGGCTATGCGAATTATGTGAATATCATTCGGTCTCTTGACAACCTTGAAAAACCAGTCGAGATAATTTGTATGATGGGGCACAACAAGAAAGCAGAAGAAAAAATCCTCAGGCTTCGATCGAAGCATTCCATCAAAGTCGTTGGGTTTACCCAAGAGTTTCTCATCTATTTACGGGCCAGTGATTGTATCCTTTCTAAAGCAGGCGGATTAACGATGGCTGAATCACTCGCTTGTGAGACACCTATTATTATCTATAATCCTGTTCCAGGGCATGAAGAGCATAATGCTCGCTATCTTGCTCAGGAAGGAGCAGCTCTTTTTGTCAAACATTCTCATGAGCTTCCTGCAAATTTAGAAAAAGTATTATACGACCAGTCCTTTTATGACCGATTGCAAAAAAGAGCACAGTTGTTAAAAAACCAGATGCTGCTTCTGAAATCGTTCGAAAGATCACGTTATTATACGAAGACCAGCAAGCTAATGGCTGACAAGGGGAAAACAAGCCTCTCCTGTGATTGGTAATATAAGGATGTTTCTCAGGGGCATTTCTTGCAATTTATCTTTTGTTGCAAGGGTCATTATAAGGTTTATTTTATTTAAGGAGTTATAAGTAAAAATTATCCATCTTATCATCAATTTCTTTTTGAGTAATTCCGATATAATCTTTTGTAATGGCAGGGGTAGAATGATTAAATATTTCCTGAAGGACAGCGACATCCTTGGTTTGATTATAAAAATGGTAGCCAAGTGTTTTTCTCATGGAATGGGTGCCAATTTGTTCGATCCCTGCTTTACCAGCCGCTTTCCGCAAAATTCTGTAAGCCTGGACTCTAGTAAGGGGAAGATTGGTTTTTCTTGAAGGAAAAAGGTATTCTTCATCTTGCATATCCTCTGTGTAATCTGCAATATCCTGCCATAGTTCCCGGTTAATCCGAAAAGTGCCTGACTTCCTCGTTTTTGTTTCCTTCACTCTTATGTGTGTTTTGTTCCGGACATCTTTTACTTGAAGGGGAAGGATGTCACTAATTCTCATCCCTGTGTTTAAGCCCAGCACAAACATAAAGTAATTTCGCAAACTGTCTCTTTTCAATGCTCTTTTCATTCGGTCAATAGCTTCAAGTTCTCTGATGGGCTGTACCTTTTGCATTCCTTGGGTCCGCAAGGAATGGTAGTCGCTCATTTCTTTTCTTTTATCCCCCGTTTGTTTTTGCCTGCTTAATAACGAGATTTTCTGCTGCAAGAGCCGGCTGCCAAATGTCTCTTGAAGCTTTTTCGCTTCTTCTTCGGTTAAAAACACATCTGGTGCAACCTCTTTTTTTCCATTCTGCTCACCTCTCAATATGTAACCTCTAATGTAACGTGAATTTAATATGTTACATTTAGAGTAGCATAGTAGACAGTGGAAAACCATATTTATAAAGGCAGACAGGCAAATTAGTGAGTGTCTGTCTTAATGTAACAAAATGTATAGTTTGTTACCTATTAATTAGCTTACATAAGCGATCTGGCAAAGAGTTTACATGCTCCTTTATAAGTATGGTAAAAACAATACGGAAGGACAGCTAAGAAGAGGAAAAGACCCTTACAGTGTCAAAGCTTTAATTGAGAACGAAAAAAATACAGCTGTTAAGCCTGCAAGGTCATATTATGTAAACTGAAGAAAAGAGGGGGAAAGGAATGGAACAGTGGATTGAAAAAGAAATTGCCGTTGGGGAAAACGCAAACATAAAAGGTACACTGGCAGTCCCTGCAAAGCTTAAAACAAATGAGAAGGCACCAGCTGTTATGATTATCCCAGGAAGCGGACCAATTGACAGAAACGGCAATGTGAACAGAAAATTTACCTTTAACATCTATAGAGAACTGGCTCATTACATTACCAGTTTGGGCTTTATAACGTTCAGATATGATAAACGAGGAGTGGGAGAGAGCAAAGGGGATTATTATTCAACTGGTTTTTATGATTTGGTTGATGATGCCCAAACAGTGTTTACTTTCTTATCCTCACATCCAAACGTGATAAAAGAACAGATCATTGTCGCAGGACACAGCGAGGGTACGATTATTGGAACAGCATTATCAGAAAGAAGAGACCTTGGGGGGCTGATGCTGTTGTCTGGTGGCGTGGATAATCTCGATCAGGCCTTGAAAGGTCAGAGACAACGTGCCTACAAGGAATTAATGAAGAAGCCAGGCTTGATAGGATGGCTGAACCGTAAGATTAAGATTGATGAAAAGAGCGAGAGAAAAGTTGATAAGCTGACTGCACGAATGGCTTCAGAAGATAAGGACGTTATTCGATCCCTCTTTTTCTTTAAGCAGCCCGCTAAATGGATGAGAGAGCACTCAGCCTATGACACGAGATCAGCTTTACGCACTGTTAGCTGCCCGGTACTTGCAATGAATGGGGACAAAGACAGCCACGTGAACATTGAGGTGTTGGAAGAACTAGAGAATTTAGTTCAGGGGGAAGCTGAATACCATATTATTAAAGACATGGAGCATGGTTTAAAGGAACAAAGAAAAGAAAAGTCTATTCTTCAGGTCAAAAAACTCATGAAAGAAAGCATGAATAAACCCCTTCACCCTGAAGCAAAAGCTGTTATCAGGCAATGGTTATTCTCTCATTATAACCCTCTCCATGTGTAAGGCGGGGGTTCTTCCTATTTCGGTAATGTTTGAAACCGTTTATGTGATTCTACGTATACGTAAGTAATAGAGAATAAAAAGAGGGCGATTTATATGAAAAAACAAGAAAAGATGACTGGAGTATTCCTACGATTCTTGGCTGGACAGCTGACCTTTTCTTACTAGCACCGCGAGCTATTATTAATTTTTTCAGAAACGTTAATTAAAAAAATGAAAAGAAAGTAAGACAAACCTGGTATGAACTTATTTCAACTGCCATCTACCCATCCAAATTAGAAATCCAACATTACATAAAAAACAAGAAGGAAGAAAATATAAAGAAGCAAGGTAAGAATTCGAAATAAACTTTTACTTCCCCACATGACACGGACAATTCTTTTACTATGTTTCATAGTGGTGCACCTGAATGCATTTATTCCAAACGTTGCGGAAGTTCTTCCTGCACCGTAAAGAGAGCCTGCCAGAAATCCATACATGGGTTCGTAAAGGAACCCTGTAAAGAAATACAGATAGCAAAAGGTGGTAAAGGGGATATAGGTAAACATTCCGCTCCCTAAAATAAGACCCCACACGAGCATATTAAGGTTTCTCGAACCTTGGAGCCAAGAGGATGGCACCTGCCATTTAACACTAGGCAGCCGTAAAGTAATCAGCTTACATTCATAAAGAAAAAAAGTAATACTAAGAAAGAAAAGAAGAAGGACCTTCATCTCTATACTTATCCAAAAGGTCAGTGTATAAATCATGAATGTGAGAAAAAATCCTATAACTGCTCCTCCAATGACTGCTGAGAAAAAGTACAATACAAAACGTCTCCAGCTTTCTCTCCAGTTCCTCTCCTCACCGAGGGGGTCACCGCAAGGGTAACGTTAATCCCTCAGTAGGTGCATATAGTGGATACCCCGGCTAATAGCGCCAAAATAATAAGCAGCCATTGATCTAGTTGGCCACTCGATAGTTGATCTATCACCTTCAAATCCCTCCCGCTGGTCACAAAGTATGCTGACACTGACAATCATTAACATGCCTCCTATACGGGTTGTTCCCGAGAGGCGTACAGTCACAGCAGACTTTTGAAACATGAGGCAGAGCTACACACCAGCAGCCTGTAGTTGTGTATCCATAGGCGTATGATATTTGATAATCTTTGGGACAGGGAGAAGAGACATCGCAGTGCTTGCAAAGTCCTTGCCCAAAAGGAAAATAACAGTCTCGAAGCTGGTACCACACCTCGCACCACTTATTTTCAGAACCTCTTTTAGTAAAGGGATATCTGGCTTTTCTTATTGAACTATTGAAAATAGCTGAAAGCCCGTTTTGATTCTCCGTTTTCCGCATTACATATTCCCCAATTCTTCTCGACAGAACCGAAAGGTAAACCATATATTTTCACGCTCACTTTTCCAAGGAGGATAGTAACTTCGTCAAATGTTTTTCATCATTACACAATCCCTTATCCAAAATCATTCTCTTTTCGTCTGTCATAAAAGCGAAGGGAGTAACTTTGACCTTACAAGCAGAAAAAAGTTCGGCAGCAGGATCAAACAAAAGATCGCCATTCCATTCTTGTGCAGCTGTTTCTTTTTCCTCCTTTCCTAAAAAACAGTAATAAAATTAACGTTTGTCTCATGCTTACTTTTCATCATATTCCAGTGAGGAATCAGATCGGTACATGCTTTACAGCTTTGGGAGGCAAACAGCACCAGGTTGGTTTTTCTTCCTCCGTGTGAAAGCTTATTGGCTTATTGTGGGCTTGCAAAGATTCCACAGATTCAACAGCAGGAAGCCTTTCTCCAATTTGCAATCCATCCTTTGATACGGACGAAGCAGACCTTACATATACTTCTCCAAATTGACGGTAAAGAAGAAAAAATTAAAAAAAAGAACCAGCACCTGGATCAACCATAAGAGAATATGAGAATAGAGAAGAATTTGTTCCATGTCACCCATCCTTTATTTCTTTTTTATCTGCATCATGGTTTCTTGATGAGAGGTCCAGGCAATCTGAGATATTAGCAAAATCAAGGTAAGAGAAAGACCCAGTAAGAATGGAGCGGGGGTAAAACCCCAAAAAGTGGCCTCTAAAAATACTAATGGAAGGATAAGTCCACTTAAAAAAAGGAGAAAAGAAGTTTTAAGCAAGGTAAAGTGATCAATGCGACTCTTTATGTATTTTCCATAGCACCCGCAAGTTACACTCTTCCTGGAAAGAACAATCACGATCGTATGAATTAAAAAAAGTAGTAATAAAACAGTGACAAGAATCCAGCCCAGGAAAAATGTCCGTCGATTCACAAGCAGCAGCGCCCCTGCTAATTCAAGAAAAGGCAACAAACTTAAAAAAAATGACCGATACTTCGTTGGGATATAAGCTACGTTTACGTTCAATTTAATAAAATGACGAAGACTGCTTAGCTTGGTCAAAGCCGATATGATAAAAAAAGAGGAAAGGCAGCATAGGATAGAAAGGAAAACAACATCCATAAAATCCCTCCTGTTTCTCTTTTCTTAATTTATTTTCCAAGAAAGATATATATACCTGAAATAGAGAGACTTACTATTATTCTCAAAAGGCAGCATGTGCAGCTGCCTTTTTATTACTTACCAGCCTTTGAAGGAAGTACCTACGATAACTAACAGGATAAATAACACCACGATTAATGCGAATCCTCTTCTGTCATGGTGTCTTGGATGAGCGAAACCAGACATGATTTCACCTCCCTGTAACAAA
This sequence comes from Thalassobacillus sp. C254, assembly GCF_001310615.1. Classification (NCBI taxonomy): domain Bacteria; kingdom Bacillati; phylum Bacillota; class Bacilli; order Caryophanales; family Bacillaceae; genus Thalassobacillus; species Thalassobacillus sp. C254. The sequence goes on from NZ_BAXQ01000007.1 coordinate 81,922, forward strand.
GTAGAAGGGTGATCCTTCACTACTAAAATATGTCACCACGGCCATCATGACTGGACAAGAGTGTATAGGTCAGGAAATCTGGACATTGGCTTGGAAATTAAAAGAAATTAATTTTTAAATAGAGCAGGAATTTTCCTGTTATATGAAAAATAAGTAAAGTAGGCAGAAATGAAAAATGTCGATATCCTATAGGTCCATCAATGAAAATGACTGATTATTCATTCACTAGAAGGAGGGGAAGATATGCCAGCTCCATTGTATCTGCAGGAAGAGCACCAGGTCTTTCGCTATTCTCTTCGAAAATTCCTCGAAAAAGAAGCCGCTCCCCATTATGAGAAATGGGAAAAAGATCGACTGATCCCACGGTCATTTTGGGAGAAAATGGGGCAGCAAGGTTTTCTCTGCCTTGTGTTCCTGAAGAATTCGGAGGTACAGAAGCTGATTTTAGCTATTCGGTGATTATTAATGAAGAGCTTGAAAGAATTGGCTCGAGTTTAATTGGAATAGGTCTACATAACGATATTGTCATTCCTTATTTTCTTCATTATGGAACGACAGAACAGAAGAAAAAGTGGCTTCCTGGATGTATCACAGGTCAGACCATTACAGCGATTGCCATGTCTGAACCAGGAGCGGGCTCGGATCTATCCGCCATTAAAACAACGGCCGTGCGTGAGGGTGACCATTATATCGTTAATGGGACCAAAACATTTATTACAAATGGGATACACAGCGACCTGATCGTTATTGTCTGTAAAACTGATCCGAAAGCCAATCCGCCCCACAAAGGATCAGCCTCCTAGTCGTTGAAAAAGATACACCTGGTTTTACCCGGGGAAAGAAGCTTGATAAGGTAGGGCTTCACAGCCAGGACACAGCCGAGTTATTCTTTGAAGATGCCAAGGTTCCTGTTTCCAACCTTTTAGGAAAAGAGGGAAAAGGATTCTATTATTTAATGGAACAGCTTCAGCAGGAAAGGCTGATTGTTGCTATTTGTGCCATTGCAGGAGCGGAAAGAATAATGGAGCTGACTCTTGATTACGTAAAAGAACGCAAGGCATTCGGAAAATCCATTTCTTCTTTTCAGAACACACAGTTTAAGCTTGTGGAACTACAGACAGAGGTGGAAATCGGCCGTACCTATCTTGATCAGCTGATAATGCGGCATATCAACGGTGAAGATATCGTTAAAGAAGTCTCTATGGCGAAGTGGTGGACGACAGAACTGGCAAAAAAAGTCTCTGCTGAATGCGTTCAGCTTCACGGAGGATACGGCTATATGGAAGAATACGAGGTTGCAAGAAGGTTTCGAGACATTCCAGTAGCTGCAATTTATGCAGGAACAAATGAAATTATGAAAACGATTATTGCAAAAAAAATGGGGCTGTGAGAATGAATAATCTTCTAAAGGGCGTTCGCGTTCTTGACTTTTCAATGTACCTGCCAGGCCCTTTTGCTTCCATGCGCCTGGCTGACAGGGGAGCGGAGGTTATCTCCATTGAACCAGTTCAAGGCGATCCTTCAAGGCACATGGGTATACAAAGAGAAGGAACCGGCGTAGTCTTTCTCGCAGTGAACCGTAACAAAAAAAGTGTAGCTCTGGACTTGAAATCTGAAGAAGGCCGAGAAGCGGTCAAGGAATTAATACAAATCTCAGATGTTTTAATAGAAAGCTTTCGGCCGGGAGTGATGGAGCGTCTAGGCTTAAGCTATGAGCAGAGTAAAGAATGGAACCCTGGACTTGTCTACTGCTCGATTTCAGGATACGGGCAAGACACGGTAGCCTTAAACGGATTTGGAAGCCATGATTTAAATTACATGGCATTAACCGGCATGCTTGCCCAATTAACGACAGTAGAAGGAAAACCAGCTCATCCCTCCATTCAATTTGCGGATTATATCGGAAGCTTTGGTGCCTGTGAAGAAATTCTTGCGTCTCTTTTGCACCAAAAAGAAACCGGAGAAGGAACTCACATTGATTTAGCTTTAACGGACAGCCTTCATTCCATCCTTGGTGTTCATTCACTTATCCACCAGGAAACAGGAAGAGAATATGGAATTAACGAGCTGAATGGAGGGGTGGTTTGTTATGGAATTTACGAAACATTGGATGAGAGGTTTATCACTCTTGCTGCATTAGAACAATCCTTTTGGAGGAACTTTTGTACGCAGGCAGGTAAGAAAGAGTGGATCTCTAAGCAATTTTCTCCTGCAAAGGATGGAAGCGATGTATTTGAGAAGATGAAATCCTTGTTTAAAAGCAGAACCTTTCGTGAGTGGTCTGAATTTTCCAAACGAGTAGATTGCTGCATGGCACCGATTCTGCGCTTATCTGAAACAGAAGACCATCCTGTCACCCAGGAGCGGGGAATGTTTTATGAGCTCGGAGGCGGATTGAAACAGGTTGCAACTTCCACGGTGTTTTCACAGAAAAAAACCATGCATCCTCCTTCCATTGGTGAACACACAGAAGAAGTATTAACCTCACTGCTTGGATGGCCTGAAGAAAAAGTTAAGCGCTTACAATCTAATCACTAAAAGGAGGAACCATTATGATGAAAGAAGCAGTCATAATTGAAGCAGTCCGAACACCAATAGGACGCAGAAACGGTAAATTAAGCAAAGTTCGTCCGGATGATCTATTAGCAGAAGTATTAAATGAGGTCGTTACACGAGCTGGTGTCCCAGCAGAGGAAGTAGAAGATGTGATTGCAGGGTGTGTCTCCCAAGTAGGAGAGCAAGCACCGGATATTGCAAGAGCAGCGGCATTAATTGCAGGTTTTCCTAAAGAAGTCCCTGGAGTTACAATCGACAGGCAATGCGGCTCTAGTCAGCAGGCTGTTCATTTTGCTGCTCAGGCCGTTGTGAGCGGAGATATGGATGTTGTTATTGCCTGTGGAGTGGAAAGTATGTCCAGGGTTCCCATGTTTTCAAATGTTCAGGGAGCATCTTACAGCCAAAAATTAACTGATCAGTATGAAATCATTAATCAAGGATTGTCTGCTGAGCGAATTGCTAAAAAATGGAACCTTTCAAGAAAAGTATTGGATGAATTTTCTCTTTCCAGCCACCAAAGAGCGGTTACTGCCCAGGAAGAAGGCCGTTTCTCTCGTGAACTCATGGCTGTAGATGCAGAAAATGAAGACGGGGAAATCATCTCTGTAACAGAAGATGAAGGTCCAAGAAAAGGAACGACTTTAGAAAAGCTGGCCTCCTTGAACCTGCCTTCCAAGATGGGGCGTGATTACCCCGGGGAATTCCAGCCAAATCAGTGATGGAGCCGCTGCCCTTCTTATCATGTCAAAAGACAAGGCGGAAAGTCTTGGGCTTACTCCTCGCTTTAAAATCACTGCAAGGAGCGTTGTCGGCTCTGATCCTACGTTTATGCTGACCGGTCCTGTTGCCGCTACTCAAAAGGTGCTTAAGAAAGCAGGGCTGACTCTTGAACAAATGGACCTTTACGAAGTGAATGAAGCATTTGCTCCTGTACCATTGTATTGGCAAAAGGAATTAAACGCAGATCTAACCAAACTTAACGTAAATGGTGGTGCGATTGCTCTGGGGCACCCTTTGGGGGCAAGTGGGGCCAGGGTTATGACAACTCTGATCCATGAACTTGAGAGAACAGAAAAGCGATATGGCCTGCAAGCATCTGTGAAGGGTTTGGAATGGCCAACGCCACTATTATTGAAAGAATAGAAAGCTAGAGAGATAGGAGAGAAGCCATGAATATTAATGATGCTACTGTACTTGTTACCGGCGGTGCTTCCGGACTTGGAGAAGCGACTGTACGAAGACTGGTATCCCAAGGAGCTAACGCAGTCATTATCGACCAAAATGAAGAACGTGGGAAACAATTAGTGGAAGAATTAGGAAAACGTGTTCTTTTTTACAAAGGAGACGTCACATCAGAAAAAGAAATTACAGAAGGATTAGATGAGGCAGAAAAGACATTTGGCAGCTTGCACATTCTTGTAAATTGCGCCGGCATCGGCGTTGCTGAAAAAGTATTATCTCGAAAAGGCGCTCATTCCTTTGACTTGTTTTCGAAAGTCATCCAGATTAATTTACTTGGAACGTTCAATATGATTCGCCTGGTCTCTGAGAGAATGAAAGAAAACAAAGAAGATTCACAGGGGGAAAGGGGAGTAATTATTAACACGGCTTCCGTCGCTGCTTTTGAAGGCCAAATAGGCCAGGCTGCTTATAGTGCTTCCAAAGGGGGAGTGGCCAGCATGACTCTGCCTGTTGCCCGGGAACTTGCCCGTTACGGTATACGCGTTATGACTATTGCTCCAGGGCTCTTTGAAACCCCTATGTTTGAATCCCTGCCTGATGAAGCAAAAGAAGCGCTCGGGAAAATGACTCCTTTTCCGAAAAGACTCGGGCAGCCACTAGAGTATGCAATGCTTGCAAACCAGATTATCGAAAATCCCATGCTGAACGGAGAAACGATTCGTCTGGATGGAGCTATTCGGATGCAGCCAAAGTAAAGAAAATCTATTAAATAAATGGAGGGATTCTTATGATGAATGTACCTTTGCTCATTCCTAATATGATAGAAAGAGCAGAAACTTATTTTCCGAAAAAGGAAGTCGTTTCAAGGACAAGCTCTGGCATACAACGTTTCACTTACGCTCAAATAGGGGAGCGGACAAGGCGATTATCCATGCTCTTCAAAAGCTTGGGGTAGAAAAAGGAGATCGTGTAGCTACGTTTGGCTGGAATGACAACCGCCACCTGGAGGCCTACTTTGCCATCCCGGGATTAGGTGCAGTTCTTCATACCATTAACATCCGGCTTTCACCTGAGCATATCATCTACATTGTCGATCATGCCAAAGATAAAGTTCTTCTTATTGATGAAACTCTGCTGCCTTTGATTGAAAAAGTGAAAGATGAATTAAACAGTGTACAGGCTTTTATTGTGATGAGTGATAATGGCCTGCCAGAGACCTCATTACCGAATGCTTACTCTTATGAACAGCTTTTGGAAGAAGCTGATCCCTCCTTTCAATTCAGAAAAGACATAGATGAAAACGCCAATGCCGGGCTTTGCTATACATCCGCTACTACCGGAAAGCCTAAAGGTGTGATGTACAGTCACCGGGGCATCGTGCTCCATAGCTTTGCTTTAGGCCTGGCAGATACAGCTGCTCTTTCCGAGGGTGACCGTATGCTCCTGTTGTTCCGATGTTTCATGCGAACGCGTGGGGACTTCCGTTTGCAGCTGTTTGGTACGGTACCTCCCAAGTCCTGCCAGGACCACAGTTTACCCCTAAGCTGCTGGCAGAACTAATCCAGGACGAAAAGGTTACGATTACTGCGGGAGTTCCTACCATCTGGCTGGGACTTTTAAAAGAAATGGAGACAGGAAACTACGATACCAGTTCTTTACGGGCGGTGTTATGCGGAGGCTCAGCTGCTCCTCCGTCCATGATCGAAGCGTTTGAACGCAAATATAACGTTCCTTTCTTGCATGCTTATGGCATGACTGAAACGAGCCCGCTTGTAAGTGTTTCCACTCTCAAAAGCTATCAGGACAGCCTGACATCGGACGAAAAGATGGAGATCCGGTCAAAACAAGGACTCGTGGTTCCAGGACTTGAGATATCCGTCGTCGGTGTGAATGGAGAGGTAGAAAAAAACGGCGAAGAAATGGGAGAGCTTAGAATTAGAGGTCCATGGATTGCTGATGAATATTACAATGATGAGCGAAGCAAAGAGGCCTTTAAAGACGGCTGGCTTTATACAGGGGATGTAGCCACTCTTGATGAAGAAGGCAATATAAAACTGGTAGATCGAACAAAGGATTTAATCAAAAGTGGAGGGGAATGGATCTCTTCTGTAGATTTGGAGAATGCTCTCATGGCTCACGAAGAAGTATTTGAAGCTGCTGTCATTGCAGTACCCCATCCTGAATGGCAGGAACGGCCACTTGCATGTGTAGTGTTACATGACCCTTCTAATAGCAGTGTCTCTAAAGAAGAGTTATTTGATTTTCTAAAACCTCAATTCGCGAAATGGTGGCTTCCGGAAGATATCGTCTTTTTAAAGGAAATTCCTAAAACTTCCGTTGGGAAATTTTTAAAACGAGCTCTCCGGGATGAACTTCAGGAGCATTATCAAGCATAAAAATCGAGAAAAGAGGAGGGACCTTGATGACTATGACGCTGAGAGACATGTTCGAGCAAGCGGTGCTGAAAAACCCTGAAAAAGAAGGACTTTATGATGTTCGGTTAAATAAACGCTGGACCTTTAGAGAATGGGATCATGATGTGAATCGTCTTGCAAACGCTTTTCTATCTGCAGGAGTGAAAAAAGGGGACCGAGTGTCTGTTTTCATGTTTAACACCAGCGAGTTTGTCACTGCATTGTTTGCCTGCACAAAAATAGGTGCTGTCTTTAATCCTATTAACTTTCGCCTGATGACAAAAGAAGTAGAGTTTATTATTAAGGATGCTTCCCCTAAAGTTTTTCTTTTTGAAAAGGCAGTTGAAGAACAGGTTATGCCGCTTGCCAAGGTATTTCCTTCTGTTTCATTTTGGTCCATTGAAAAAGAAGTTCCTGAATTTGCGTCCTCCTACTATAAAAAGATGGAACAAGAAAATGATCGTCGGCCTTCTGTTTTGCTGTCAGAAGAAGATACGTATGCATTGATGTATACAAGCGGAACGACGGGTCAACCAAAGGGCGTTGTACACCGTCACCGGGACATGATGGATCAAAGTCTGGTAATGCTTGCATCCTTGCGTCTTACACCGAAGGATAAAGGCTTGACCGTTGCACCGCTGTTTCATTGCGCTGAACTGCACTGTGCTTTTTTCCCGCGGCTGCACCTTGGATGTACCAATGTTCTCCTTCATCATTTCGATCCAAAAAAGGTACTGGACGTAACAGAAGAGGAAGAGATCACGACCATGTTTGCTGCCCCTACGATGTGGAACATGCTTCTCCAAGAAGACTTGGCTAACCGGACCCCGTCTTCCTTAAGGCAAGGCTTATATGGAGGAGCACCCATGGCACCTGCTCTTGTGAAAAAAGTGGCTGAGCAGTTTAAGGCGGATCTTATCCAAGCCTATGGCATGACAGAAATGGGACCTGCGATCACCTGCCTATTTGAATACGAACAGCTTTCAAAAGCAGGATCTGCAGGAAAGGCGCTGATCAATCACGATATAAGAGTGGTAAGGACCAGAGAAAACGGACCGTCTGAGCCAGATGACATTCTCGAACCAGGAGAATTAGGAGAAATTATAGTTAAAGGTCCCAGCATGATGGTGGAGTATTATAACCGGCCTGAAGCTACTGAGGAAGCCTTGTACAAAGGATGGTACCATTCAGGAGATATAGGTTACTTTGATAAAGACGGCTACCTTTATGTGAGTGACAGAGTTAAGGATATGATTATCAGCGGTGGAGAAAACATCTACTCCAGAGAAGTGGAGGATGCTTTATTTGAACATCCAGGTGTCCTGGATGTAGCGGTTATTGGGGAGCCCGATGAAAAATGGGGAGAAAGAGTTGTTGCCCTGATTGTGAAAAAAGAAGAATCCCTACAGGAGGATGAACTAGATCAATTTTGCAAAGAAAGTAACAGGCTGGCAAACTATAAACGCCCTCGCCGCTACGAGTTTGTTAATGAGCTTCCTCGAAATGCGAGCGGAAAATTACAGAAATTCAAATTAAGAGAACAGGTTAAGCAATAAGAAAAAGGAGGCCACATCATGGTCTCCTTTTTCTATTCTATGGTGTAATTTATTTTTGCTTCATGATTTCAGCTATGATCTCATAAGATCGAAGCCTTGCTTTATGGTCATAAATTTGAGTGTTTACCATAACCTCATCTGCCTGCGTGTCATCCAGGAACCTCTGTAGCTGTCCTTTCACCGTCTCAGGACTGCCAAAAATTGAGCTTCCTAATTGCTGCTCTAAGGCATTCTTTTCCTGCTCTGTCCAAATCTCATCCATGTTTTCAACAGGTGGCTGAAGAGGCTGTTCAGTATTTCTGACCAGATTTAAAAATTGCTGCTGCAACGTTGTTCCTAAATATTCTGCTTCTGCATCCGTCTCCGCAGCAACAATGTTCAGCGCAACCATCGCATACGGTTCATCGAGGACCTCTGATGGCTGGAAGCTTTGATGATACATCCGAAGAGCAGGAATCGTATTGGCCGGCGAAAAATGGCTGGCAAAGGAAAAAGGAAGGCCCAGTTGTCCTGCAAGCTGAGCACTAAATCCGCTGGATCCAAGCAGCCAAATCGGAATATCAAGCCCTTGACCAGGGATCGCGCGAACCGGCGCTTTTTGGGATGGAGAAGCAGCAAAATATGCTCTCAACTCCTCAAGCTGTTCCGGAAAATCATGTCCGCTGCTACGAAGGTTACGGCGTAAAGCCTGGGCAGTTAGTCCATCAGTACCCGGTGCCCGGCCAAGTCCAAGATCAATTCGTCCGGGATGCAGGGATTCAAGAGTACCAAATTGTTCAGCAATCACAAGCGGGGCATGATTTGGAAGCATAATTCCTCCAGAACCTACACGAATGGTTGAGGTAGCTGCTGCTACATGCCCGATAAGTACAGATGTAGCAGAACTGCCGATAAAGGGCATATTATGATGTTCAGCCATCCAATATCTTTGGTATCCCCAATTTTCAGCATGCTGTGCCAGATCTACTGTTTTTTAAACGACTCTGCCGCTGTTTCCCCTTCAATAATGGGAGAAAGATCAAGCACGGAAAAAGGGATAGATCCTATATTTGTCATAAATTTCAACTACTTTCTGTTCAATGTAAGGATAAGGATTACTTCATCCTAGAGGACATTTTATCAACAAAATTTGATGATCAAAAGTAAAACGATTTGTTCGTTTTCAAACTCACTTATAGCTTTCCTCACACGCCTTGCGTTGATTCATATGGGCAGGTACGATAAAAATAACTGAAATGCACTGCTTATATAAAATAAAGGAGGAGTAAGAATGGAGAAACCTTTGCCGCCAGGGCAGTTTGAAACGAAAAATTGGCCTATATTACATCAGGGGGATGTCTATAGATTTAATGAAAACGAGTGGAGTTTTGAGTTGTTCGGGGAAGTGAAAGAGAACGTTTCTCTCTCATTTCAGGAGGTTATGAAGCTGCCCAAAGTGACATCAACGATCGATATGCATTGTGTAACGACTTGGTCAAAATTCAATACTGCTTTTGAGGGGATTCCCTTACGGAACTTTCTTGAATTAGTTACGCCGAATGAAGATGTGGAATTTGTTAAGATATATGGGTATTACAATGGAGATCGTTTTGGCTATTCAGCTAACCTGCCATTAAAGGACCTTTTAGGGGATGATGCCCTGTTTGTATACCGCTGGAAAGATGAAGGAGGAGAGTGGCAGGATATAAGTCCAAAGCATGGATACCCCCTTCGTTTTATTCCACCTGAAACGTTCTATTTATGGAAGGGATCAAAATGGGTGTCCGGCATTCGATTTATGAAAGAAGACGAGGAAGGATTTTGGGAAGAGCTTGGGTATTCAATGACGGCAAATCCCTTTAAAGAAGAAAGGTATCAATAGCATCATTTAGGAAGTGATGATGAGGTAAGAATTTGCAAATTCAAGAACTGAGAATAAAGATTTGCCAGGAGTACATAAGTTTGATTTTCCATCCTTTATAAACTACTTTCTTCTTTTCTTGAAACGCGTTATGATACGAAAGGAAGAAGGATGGTGAAATAATGAAACAAGATCATGTACTCCTTGTAGATGGCATGGCTTTGTTGTTTAGAGGTTTTTTTGCAACTTCAGTTTACGGAAATTATATGTATAATCATAAAGGGCAGCCAACAAATGGGGTTAACGGATTTACAAAATACTTTTTACATGCAGTGGAGACTTTTCTGCCCACTCATATTATTTGCTGCTGGGATATGGGAAGCCAGACGTTTCGTACAAGGCTGTTTCCTGAATACAAAGCCAATCGAGCCGAGCCTCCTGTAGAACTGCTGCCCCAATTTGACATGGCAAAGCAAGTTATGGAAGGCTTTGAAGTTCCTAATATTGGTGTGAAAGACTATGAGGCAGATGACTGTATAGGAACTCTTGCAACCCAGCTCGCACCAGAGCGCAAAGTATCAATCCTTACCGGGGATCAAGATATGCTTCAGCTTGTAGATGACAATATCCACGTGGTTATTATGAAAAAAGGCAGAGGAAATTACCAGCTATTTGATTTAGATACTCTGGAAGAAGTGAAAGGCTGTACTCCAGGACAGATTGTTGAAATGAAAGGTTTGATGGGGGATTCAAGTGACAACTATCCAGGTGTAAAAGGAATAGGGGAAAAACAGCCTTAAAGCTTTTGAAAGAATATGAATCTATTGATCAACTAATAGATAAATTAGATGAGCTTCCCTCAGGGATTAGAAGAAAGATAGAAAGTGACAGACAAATGTTATATTTATCAAGAGAGCTGGCAGAAATACGTACTGATGTGCCGATAGAGGCTCCGATTGACACATCCGTCTGGAATCCTCCTAATGAAAAAGCTTCCCAAGTATTGGGTGAATTAGGTTTGAAAATTCCACTATTAAAAATCTGACATTCTTTCATAGGGCCCTGAACTGGGCTCTTTTTTTGAAGTGAAAAAAGAGGTCTGGATTAAGGTTTCAAACAAACTCAAAGAGGTAATGGAAGAGAAAAAGGAGGTATGTATATTATGGCTAATAATAGTGCTTCAGATAAGTTCAAGAGCGGGGTAAGCAAGGCTAAAGGCGAAATTAAAGACCAGGTGGGAAATGCAACCGACGATAAAGACATGCAAAGAGACGGAAAAAAAGACAAAGTCAAAGGTGAATTCCAGGAAAACGTAGGGAAAGCAAAAGATAACAGATAAAAAGAAGCGAGTAACAGCTCGCTTCTTTTTAATTGACGCCAAGCAGTTTAACTAACGAAAAGGTTAGTATGGTTTGGTTATTCTCCCATTCAAGCTTATTAATTTTCCCAATAGCATAGGCTCTGCCATCCTCTGATTTTTTAACTTGAATCTCTTCATCCATTGGATAAATGCCGTAGCCTTCCTCAATTACTTTATAAGAATCGCCCTGACCCGTACTTCTTTATGATTGGTGATAAGAACCTGAGGGATGTAAAACTGAGTATGCATATATGTTCCTCCTCTATCAATGTCAGTCTTACTTATGTAATACTTCCTGGCTTTGTAAAATTCCTTCTTGCATAGTTGTATTTAATGGAAATTAGTGAAATTTAAATGAAGGGCCAGAAGTGCCCCTTGTATCTGCACACAGAGAAAGCAGCTTTTTATATTTTACTAGTTAGCTGCTCTCTTTGTTATATGTTGTAACCTTTTATAAAACATCATGGTCATATTGTTGGATTCGTCTTAGGAGTTCAGCTGGATCAGTTTTTCCTTCGTCATATTCGATTCTAATCTCGCCCTCTTCAACTTCAACCAGGTCCTATCCACACCTTCCAGCCCCAGCATTTCTTTTTGGAACTTTTCTATGGTTTCTTCACTTGACCTTTTGTTTATTTGAATGGTCAATTGTTTCATTTAATCACCTCCTCCTCTTTAATCCTTTCATTTATATACCCAGTATCCTTCACACCTATTCTGAACTCTCATGAAGTAACCCTTAGTATGGTAAAAATTTTAATAAGACTCTTCCTTTATTTCCTGCTTAGATTTCCTGTACTCCTTTGTTTTGCTTTCAGAGTGATGGACGTCACAGAGAATAAATTTTCATTGCTTTACAATAAGCAGTGAGGACCCATATCCAGACAAGACAATGTAACCAAAAGGGGTGGGAATATGGAGGAGCAATACAGAACTCAAAGGTGGCATGATAAACATGTAAATCGGGTACTTCAGGATTTGGACACGGACATTACTGAAGGTCTTTCCAAAGCAGAAGTTGAAGTCAGAAAAGAGACGTATGGGAGCAATGAACTTCCAGCTGGGAAACAGGAGTCGTTGTTTAAAAAGTTTGCAAAGCAATTTAATGACATATTAATTTATATCTTGTTAACGGCAGCTGTTGTAACGCTTGTTCTTGGTCATTACATTGATACAGCTGTAATTGTTATGGTGGCAGTGATTAACGCTGTATCGGCTACTTTCAGGAGAGCAAAGCCGAAAAAGCCCTTCAAGGAATTCGAAACATGCTCTCACTAAAGGCAAACGTAATTAGAGAAAGAAAGACTTTGGAAATAGACTCAAAGGATCTAATTCCTGGAGATATGGTAAAACTCCAAACCGGCGACAAGATTCCAGCAGACCTTCGATTAGTCTCCTGTGAGAATTTAAAAATTGAAGAATCTCCACTGACAGGGGAGTCAACAGCCGTAGAAAAATCTTCTGAAACACTGCCCGAGGATACCGTTCTCGGAGACAGGGTAAATATGGCCTTTTCCGGAACGTCTGTTGCTTCTGGAACAGGAACAGGAATTGTGACAGCAATAGGTAAGGATACTGAATTAGGCAAAATCAATAAATCTCTCACTGAGGTGGAAACAACACAGACACCTCTTCTTCAGCAAACTGCAAGATTTGGCAAAGGGGTGGCCTATGTCATTGCTGGATTATCAGTATTCATCTACCTGTTTGGTCTCTTGTTTAGAGATTACGGTGCCGGAGAGCTGCTTCTTGCGATTATTGGCCTGGCTGTAGCAGCGATTCCAGAAGGCCTTCCTGCCATTATTTCAATTATCTTATCTATTGGTGTACAAAACATGGCAGGACGCAAAGCGATTGTAAGAAATCTCCCTTCCGTAGAGACACTAGGTGCAGTTTCTGTGATCTGTTCAGATAAAACAGGGACTTTGACAAAAAACGAAATGACAGTTACCAGCATTGTAACCAGCCGAAACGACTATGAGGTAAGCGGAGTTGGGTACTCTCCAAAAGGGGAAATAACATGTGCCAGGGGTTCGGCTGATCACACTCATACTAGCGAGGAGCTGTATTCGTTTCTAACCTGTGTTACAACATGTAATGAAGCAAGCTTATCTCAAGACGAAAACGACCAGTGGGTGATAAACGGTGATCCTACTGAAGGATGCTTACTTACAGTTTCTGAAAAAGCTGAGGACATTATAAACAAACTACCCGTTTTATCCAAAATCCCATTTGATTCAGAATACAAATACATGGCTGTTCTCGCCGAGGATAAAGGAGAGAAAATTATTTTCATCAAAGGTGCTCCCGACCGTCTTTTTGGTATGGCTGAAAAGAACAGTAATGAATTTAACCGCTTATTTTGGGAGAACAAGGTGAAAGAAAAAGCAAAGCTTGGACAGCGGGTCATCGGTGCCGCTGTAAAAAGAGTTCCGAAAGATACTAAAGTCATCACTCACGCAGATCTTGAAGAAGGCATTGTCATGGTGGGTCTTGCCGGTATTATAGACCCGCCAAGAGAAGAGGCGATCGAGGCAATAAAAGAATGTAAGAAAGCAGGCATAACTGTAAAAATGATCACGGGCGATCATAAAGATACTGCCATGGCAATTGGCATGCAAATGGGTCTTGGTGATGGAGAGCTTGCCCTTGAAGGAAAGGAGATAGACAGTTTATCTGATGAAGAGCTTGCTGACACAGTCTTGACGTATGATATTTTTGCTCGTACGAGTCCAGAAAACAAGTTGCGACTTGTTAAAGCTCTTCAGGAAAAAGGACAGATTTGTGCAATGACGGGTGATGGAGTCAATGACGCTCCGGCTTTAAAAAGAGCAGATATTGGAGTGGCAATGGGGATCAAAGGAACGGAAGTAGCAAAGGATGCTTCGGAAATGGTACTGGTGGATGATAATTTCAAAACTATTATTGATGCAGTCGAAGAAGGAAGAAGAGTGTATGATAATTTAAAAAAGACCATTCTTTTTATACTGCCGACAAACGGAGCCCAAGCTTTTCTCATTATAGCAAGTATCTTATTTGGAACGATGATGCCTTTAACCCCTGTTCAGATTTTGTGGGTAAACATGGTTATCGCAGTAACGGTTTCTTTAGCCCTGGCTTTTGAAAAGGTTGAAAGAGGAGCCATGCGCAGACCGCCAAGAGAACTGCATACTCCGCTTCTCAGTCAGTATTATATTTTCCGTATCATATTTGTAGCCTTGCTCATAGGAGGATCTACCTTAGTATATAATTCATATCTCATGGAAAACGGCTACTCTCAGCAATTTGTAAACAGTGTAACTTTGCATACTATAGTAATCCTTCAGTTGTTCCATTTATTTAACTGCAGAAGTGAAAGGGATTTTGCCTTAACCAAGGACTTCTTTGCCAATAAGGCTGCCTTCCTTGTTTCTGGTATTCTAGTTATGCTGCAAATAGCTATTTTATATGTTCCCTTTATGAATACTATTTTCGGAACTGTTCCCATCGGTATATCTTTCTGGGTGATCCCCTGCTTAATAGGGCTGGTGTGTTCCTCGTAGTAGAGGGAGAGAAATTTATAACGAAGAAACTAAGCATGAGAAGAGGAAAGCAGGCAGACTCCACTCGAGATGAGACTAATTTTAAAAAAGCAAGTTAAATCGGATAAAGAGAAGAGCCCTCGTCATCAGGTGAGAGCTCTTTTTTGGGTTTTAGTATTCTATTGGTTGATTGGTCAAAGGTTCACTCGCATGTACCAAAAAGGCACAAGGTTTCAGCTAACCGGGGAAGATCACCCGATGGACCGTTAGCGATGGCTTTTCCCGAAGCGTCTCGTGATTTTTAACTATCAACGACTATTTTCTTTTTTTAATTTCTTCACTTACGACAAAAGCGAGGTCATCATTGCCAAAGAGAGAAAGCACCCCTAACACAGTGTCATCCGGAATATCACCCGCCTCTTCCTTTGGCACTGTCAATGAAATACCATTGAGTAATGCCGGGTTTTCTCCTTGATCAGGATAAGCCTGCTTGTAAAGCTGTGCTGGATCAAGATCATTATTAATACACCACTGAGCAAACACGAGAACCATCATATTCTCATCCTGTTGAAAGTTGCTTATAATTTTTTCTTCCATGTCTTTTTGATTCATAAGGGACTCCTTTTTGCTATGAGTTGACACCATTATAACAAGTTCCTAACCTGAACAATATCTTTTAGCCTCTAGTAAAAAGAAGATTTATTGAGAGGGGGAGAAGGAAGTTGAGGTTTCCTCTTTCACTGATATAATAAATGGAGAGATTTTAAGAGTATAAAAGAAAGTTTGAAAAGAGTGATATCATGGAATTACTTGTTTTAATTTTAATTATTATCCTCATAGCCGCTGTCGCTCCAAAATTAGTTCGCGGGATCTTTAGAGGGTGCGGATGTGTGATATTTTTAATCCTTGTCAACGTTGCTTTATTTACCTTAGGAATTCTTTAAAAAAGTGGTTCACCTTCTCATAACACAAGGTTGTGAGAAGGTTTTTTTCTTCTACTTAATGTTTTTCTGTTTCCTGCATAAGAATAAAAGAGAAGGAAAAAATTGAGTAATCTTGAAACATCGCGGAGGACTCTATCGTAGAGCAAAAAGAACACCAAGCTATATCAAGATAAGGGGGCCATCTATGTGAAAAAAAGGAAACCGTGGAGGTCTTTTTTTATTTTTTTAATGTTAGGAACTATAGGCTGCTTAAGCCTCTACCCTGTAACTCTTACGTTAATAGAACAACAGCTTCAAGGATTAGGAATTGATCTGGGTGGAATTCCTATTGAAGTGGTTGCTTTTTTAAGCCTGATTAACCCTTGGATTCTGACTCTTATTGCCATATGTATCGGCCATTTCCTTGCAGAAAGGGCCGGACTTACTTCGTTTATTTACAACAGGGATGTGTACTCTATTCCTTTTTGGAATTCGTTTAAACCAACACTGACAATCGGCATTGGCAGCGGAGCTGTAGTTGGTGGAGTTCTGATGTTAGGTGATTTATTATTCCAGCCTTGGCTGCCTCAATCCTTACAACCCACGTTTGAATTCCCCGGCTTGTTACATACTCTTTCTGGTATCTTATATGGTGGAATTGTTGAAGAAATAATGATGCGTTGGGGATTGATGTCTCTCCTTGTGTTTCTTTTATGGAAAATAGCCGCCCGAAAAAAGAAAGACCATCTCCCCCAATCTATTGGAGTGCAATTATTATTTCTTCTTTCGTATTTGCTATCGGCCATTACGGAGCTACTATGGCGGTAGCTCATGAAATGACTGCGGTTGTATTTCTGAGAATGATGTTGTTAAATGGAGCAGGGGGCTTGGTTTTTGGCTGGCTTTTTTGGAAAAAAGGGCTGGAGACCGCAATAACTGCCCATATGATGACTCATGTAACAATAGGTGTGGTGTCATTTATTGCTGCCATGTTCATCCGTTAAGTTTATTCATTATTTAAAGCTTTCAATGGTGCTGTTATAAGAGGGTGGGACCATACGCTGAATTCCGACCATAATTTATGCAGAAGCTGGAGTTTCAATAGATATAAGGATAAGTAAAGGGGGGGTACACATGGATAGCATAGTAAGAAGTAATATAGACAAATGGGTTAATGAGATTCATCCTTCCATGATTAAATGGCGAAGAAGGTTTCATCAGCATCCGGAAACAGGGTGGACAGAGTACATAACAACCTATGAAATTGCAAAGAATCTGGAACCACTGGGCTTTCGTTTATTTATCGGGGAAGAAGCAATTCTTTCAGAAGCAAGAATGGGAGTTCCCAATGAAGAAGAGCTCATCACGGCAGATGAAAGGGCTGGCGCTTACGGAATATGTGATGAGTTTCTTGAGAAGGTAAAAGGCGGACACACTGGGGTTGTAGCAAAAATTGACAGTGGAAAACCTGGTCCTCATTTTGCTTTTCGCTTTGACATTGATGCTCTCCCCGTCTTTGAAGATGAGCAGGCTTCTCATTTTCCATACGAAAAGGGATTTAGCTCAAAAGAAAGGGGAAAGATGCACGCCTGTGCCCACGATGGCCACACGTCTATCGGACTTGCCTTTGCCCATTTTTTATCAACACATTTGGATAAATTAAGGGGCAGTTTTACACTATTGTTTCAGCCCGCGGAAGAAGGCAGCCGCGGAGCGAAAGCAATGGTTGAAAAAGGATGGCTCGATCATGCAGATTGGTTTATCTGCGGACATATTGGGATTAAAGACCTTACGATTGGCCAGCTTGCAGCTACAACAACTGATTTTCTGGCGACCACAAAATTTGACGTTTCGTTTTCTGGAACTGCTTCTCACGCCGGGGCAAAACCAGAGGAAGGAAGAAACGCTCTTCTGGCCGCTGCTGCCTGTGCCCAGCACCTTCATGCCATCTCACGTCATTCCGAGGGAACAACTCGTTTAAACGTAGGAACTTTACATGCTGGCACTGGAAGAAACATCATACCTGACAGGGCTGTGTTAACTGGTGAAACAAGAGGGGAAACCAACGTGTTAAACAGGTATATGTATGAGGAAGCAGAGCGTATTGTAAAAGCTTCGGCTTCCCTTTACGGGGTAAATTCAGCCATTTCCATTGTTGGAGAAGGAATCTCTGCTGAATGCGATGAGGACTTTGTTTCCATTATCGAAAAGGCTGCAGACCAATCGAAATGGTTAGAGAAACCAATGAAACAGATCTCAGCTGGTGCCTCTGAAGATGCTACTCATATGATAAAAAGAGTTCAGGAATCAGGAGGAAAAGCAACCTACATGATATTTGGCACGCCCCTTGCAGCAGGCCATCATCATCCTTCCTTTGACTATGATGAAGATGTTCTGCTGACTGGTTTATCAGCTTTGATTTATACAACTCTTCAAATATTGGAGGAAGGGCAGGGAGAAAAGGAAGCCTAAGAAGAATGACAAAATAGTGCAGATACTTCATTAAAAACTGGGTGAGAGAAATACGGCAGCTTTCGCCAGACGATCCCTTGGGAAAGTTGCGTTTTAGTAGGTATTACGAGTAGCTTAAAGCTTTTTCAGCACCTCTTTGATTTTTTCACCTGTAAACTATTCTAATGATTTTATTAAATGGACATTTTGCTTCTCTATAGAGTTTAAACTTCCGTTGTAAAATCGGTTTGGTACATACCAGCTTTTTGAAGAAAAGTACTGCCTTAAGTCCTTTGAATTGAAAACATACCCGTTTCGTGCATAGATTTCATTGCGGGCGATTCGTAACTGGTCTTTTGTTAACCCACGTAATTCTGCAGATGATATTAGCCGGAAATGGCTGTCAGGAAAAATAAATTCATTGCTCGAAAGATATACTGGTGTTTCTATAGTTACGATCTCTTTTTCGGCTAGTTCCTCTTTCTCATCAATGAATAAGGAAGCACTGGTTTCTTTATTAATGACTATAGGTTCACTAGTGACGATCTGACCAGAAATTTCTTTTTGACCGTAAATTTCAAGAGATCCATCTCCAGGCACTGGGCCAAACTTGGAGGTGCCATTTATAACCACGCCGGTATCTTTACCGTTTGCAAATAGTTTCACGTTTTTCTGATTACTAGTGACTTCTATAAAATTTCCGGTAACATCTAGTTCAATTGTTTTTTCCCCTTCATCAGAAAACAGCTCAATATGCTGTGAGTCATGGACAGTAACAAATTCTTCCTCATTAATTGCTTCTAGCACATATAATCCTGGCAGAAAAGGCCAAATTCTTTTTCAGCAGAAGCTGATACAGGGCCATTGATTTCTTTGTCATTCAATAAAAGGCTGGTCTTTTCTCCTTCTATTGTGGCTTTTATAAAAAACGACTTCGGATGAATAACATAGACCTTGGAGAACAAACCTTTGTCTTCTTCCTCAAGTGAAAAAAGAAAGTTCTCACCCTTTACATTTTCCGCCAGTTGCTGTGTCATTTCATGTTCTATTTTTTCATAGGCTGATGGGTGCTCCTGCAAAAGCGAGAATAAGGCTTTATACTATCTTCATCAATCATCATTCTGCTATCTTTTGCCTTTACATATTTTAATACATTACTCGGTTCCTGTTCCTGCAAACCACTAAGAAAAGTCCTGACAACTTCTTCTTTACTTGTCTGAAGCATAAAGTGCATACTCATAAGACCTCCGACTATTGTAACCAATGCTGTAAGTAGTACATAAAACGTTAGTGATTTTGTTCTGTTTGCATTTTTCGTTCTTTTTTCTTTTATTTTCTCTCGAAATCTCTTTCCCGCAAGAAGGGCAAAAAGTATTATCTCCTGCCTCATCTCCGCAATGACTACAGTATTTCATCCCTTCCCCCCTCCCGTTAGATAACCCACTTTTAACCTATTTGTTCCGTTCATTGAATATGTAACTTATCTTTTAAGACAAAGGTCTAACGTGTTGAGTATTAAAATTTTTCCTGTATTCCATGCAATCCTGAACAAAAATATGTTACTTTTCACTAATCAATACCAAAAGGAGTGAAGGAATTGATAAATTATAATGGTCGAACGTTTGTATCTGTTTCGAATACGGAAAATGGAGAGGTTTCTTCGCTAACCCGTTTCAGCTACCATCAGAAAAATAATATCCTTACCGCGGAGTACGGCGGGGGAGAAATCCAAGAAGGACGATTAATAGGAGTAGTTAAAGAAGATGGCACTCTCTTATTTAGATATAGTCATATAAATGAATCCAATGAACTTCGCAGCGGTGAATGTGTTTCAACGCCAATGGAAATGGAAAACGGCAAATTAAGACTTCATGAAAAATGGAAATGGCTCGATCAGGATCAATCTGAAGGAGAATCCATAGTAGAGGAAGAGTGAAAAGTAGAGTCACCAAAGCAGTGATGTTGATTTGAAAAAGCCCCTGTTAAACAAAGAGAAGTCGTTAGCAGTTGAGTCTCAATTTTAATGTACATAAGTTAACGGGAAGTTATGCTCAGGAAGAATTTGATAAAACGTTTTTTCTGAATTATCCGTTACTAAATAATTAGGAAGTGTTAAAAGTGTTAAAATGCACTCATTGTAATGCTTCGTTTAAGTGGAGTAAAACCTTAAAAGGGAATTGGATGTTTAGTACAATTCAATGTAATAAATGCGGAAAAAAGTCTAAGATAACTTACTTTTCAAGGTTAATAATAGTAGCTTTAACAGTAGTACCTCTTTTAATTTTTGGTTTGTTTTTGTCTCCATTCGAAAATGTCCTTATTACAATTATTGTAGCTATTTTAGTGGCTCACTGCTAACTCCATATTTAGTAAAATATAAGACAATTGAGTAGTAACGAGAAAATCAAAAGCAGAGATCAACTCAGCTTTTGATTTATTTTCATTTTCTGAGCCACTGGGGTACTCATATTTAAAAAAAGTCATTGGAAGGATTCGCATATGTATGGTATAGCTAGTAAGAGAAACATGCAAAACACTTACTTAATAGGCACTTTATTTTTAATAGGGTCAGCGGTTTTAACATCCATAAACCAAGTTTTTTTATGCCAGCCAAGTCCAAACTATTAGCCCATTTACTTTTACTTTTATTAGTTTTCTTATTACTGCTGTTTTTTTTATTGTCATTTCTAAAAAGAAGGGTGGAAATGTAAAAAAATTAGATAGTCAAAGTAAGAAAAACTTTATTTATTTGAACTTAAGTACCGCGCTAGCTTTTATGAGCTTTTTTTATGCTCTTAAGTATGTAGAACCAGCAATTGTTAGTGCTATTGAAATGGGTGTGGGCCCAATGTTTGCCTTAGTTTTGGCCAAGGCAGCAACACCTAAAGTGAAAACTCTTCGTTTAGATTCAACTGTTGCGGCGGGAACCCTGGCAGGGAGTCTTTTGCTTGTATGGGCAACCTTCACGGGGAGATCAGGGTTAAATTTTGTACCTTCTTCAGAATTTATTTTTGGAGTAGCTGCTTCTTTACTATGTGGGTTTGGAGCGGTTTTGGCTGCTGATTATTCAAAAAACTTAGTGTAAAAGGGTGGGGTTCTTCTTACATTCTAGCCCACAGATTTTACTTTATTATAGTAGCATCCTTATTTTTATCAATTCTAGAAGGTGATTTAGGGGCTCACTTGTCAAATCACTTGTTATGGATAGTTATCGTAAGTGTTTTGGGGGTTCTTTTGCCATTATATATGCTCCAGGTTGGAATCAAACATTGTGATACTTTTTTTGTTATGGTTTCAATTGCTTTTGTACCGATTTTTACATTTGTATTTCAGTTGTTAGATCCTCGAATAGCTTGGTCTAATACTACACTTATTGGTATATCAATTCTAACTTTTTTTGCTTTATTGAGTGTCTTTCTTAAAAATAAAAGGTGAGTGCATTCTATGAAGGCATGTTTAATTTATACCTAAGAACCATAACTATTAGATTTTTAAGGAAATATATAAGTCCACAAAAAAGAGGGTAAAACCAAAGTTCTCATATTGGTTCACCCTCTTTTTGCTAGCTATTACTTAACTCATTTATCGATACCTCTTCTTCAGGGGGATTCGTTCTTTTAATAAATAAAGAAAGAATAAACCCAACAATGGCAAATAAGAGCGCGACAGTAAATGCCAGTTGAACTCCTGCTGTCATGGCTTCCGCTTCCAGGCTCCCTCCACCTTGCACAGGATTTTCCATATAATTCATGGTCCCGGCACTCATAATACTAATAAATAAAGCAATTCCGACAGCACCTCCGACTTGGGTCAGAGTGTTTAAAATTGCAGTTCCATGAGGATAATACTCTCTTGGCAGCTGGTTCAAACCGTTTGTTTGTCCAGGCATCATAATCATTGAAACAGCGATCATTAAGAGAGAATGCAAAATGATAAAAGTAGTCAGGCTGGTCGAGGTGGTTACATTAGTAAATTGCCAAACCACAATCATCAAGAGAGCTGTCCCTGGAATTAAAAGAATTCTTGGACCAAATCTGTCGAATAGCCGTCCAGCGACGGGTGACATTAATCCATTTAATACTCCTCCTGGAAGAAGGGCTAACCCTGCTACAAATGCACTTAACAGAAGGCCGCTTTGTAGAAACATTGGCAGGATAATCATGGTAGAAAACATTGACATCATGACAATGATTAATAAAACAGTTGTCAATGAAAACATAGGTGATTTAAAAGCACGGACATTAAGCATGGGTTCTTTTAACTTCAGCTGTCTAATAACAAATACAGCAAGTGACACGAACCCTGTGATGATCGATAGGTATACCTGAGGGCTGGCCAGGCCGGCATGACCTTCACCTGCACTGCTGAAGCCAAAAACAATCCCTCCAAACCCAAGTTGATAGAATAATTGATAGTGGATCCACCTTCGGCCTCGTTAGAATAGAAACATTCTTTAAGAACAAAGCAGCAAAGGCAAGTGAAAACAAAGCGAAAGGGATAACGATAAAAAACAGCCATCGCCAGTTAAACGCCTCAACAATAACGCCTGACAAAGTAGGACCGATCGCTGGGGCAAACATAATAACAAGGCCAACCATCCCCATTGCTCCGCCTCTTTTTTCAGGAGGAAAGATTAATAGAATCGTATTCATCATCACTGGAAGAAGGAGGCCTGTCCCACTCGCCTGAATAAGTCTGCCAACAAGAAGAATCTCAAAGGAGGGGGCAAATCCGCATATTACAGTTCCTAAAGTAAATAGACTCATAGCTCCCAAAAATATTTGTCTTGTTGTAAACCAGCCACTTAATAAAGCCGTAATGGGAACTAATATACCTACCACAAGCATAAACCCTGTGGTTAACCATTGAATAGTATTAGCTGTCACACCAAATTCCGAAATTAAATCTGTCAGTGCAACATTTAGTAATGTTTCATTTAAAATGGCGAAGAATCCGCCAATAATTAAGGAAAGCATGATGGGAGCTTTTTTAATCTCTTGAGGGACCCCCACTTCTTTCTTAGCTGTCAAAGAACCAGCCTCCATGTTATTACCTCCAATCTAGTTAGACCAGTCTATATAATTAAGGACTGAGTGTGATTTATTATATAGAATCAACGTTATGCAATAAGCTTGGAATTTGCTCAGCAATCACTTCAAAAGGAAGCGAAGAATCCTTAGCTGCTGAAAGGGTAACGGCTCCTTCGAGCATCATAATGATCAGTAAGCTCTTATCTGCCGCATCTTTATGCTCCATCCCTGCAGAGATCAACTTCATTTTAAAAATTTCCTGCCATTCTTCGTACGTTTGCTGGCAAATAACACGTAAAGGCTCGCTCATTTGGGACGTTTCAAGAGCAAGCAATCCAATAGGAAGGGGTTCTTCTTCATTTTCTTTGCGGTTCATTATATATTCTTTAAACCCTATAAAAAATGCTTGAATAGCAACCGCCGCATCGGGATGAGAGTGAAGAGTTTCTTTTACAGCAGCGCTTGCTTTGTCTTTAGTAATACGGACTGCTTCCACTGCCAGTTCCTCTTTCCCATTGGGGAAATAGTGATAAAGAGAACCTTTGGGAGCTCCGCTTTCTTTAATAATTTGATTTAAGCCTGTTGCGTGGTAGCCCTGCTCTCTAAAAAGCCGGGCTGCTGTATTTAGAATCTTACATTTGGGAGTGTCTTTTGTACTCATTGATGAGGGCCTCCATTATAACGATTGGTCTACTTAAGATACTATACAAGAAATAAAAACAAATGCATAGGTAAATCACCTATCAACTTCCTGAAATAAAAGAAAATAAAACAAAATGGTATATATTGTCCCAATTTGTAAGGGAATCTACCAAACTTTTTGTATGATATAAGAATATTGTAATAATTTAAAAACAAGATCATGTTATGATATTTTAAAAGCTTATCTAGGGGTGAAATCCATTGGCCCAATCGAAAGAATTCATGAATATTGTAGAAACCGAAGAAGAACTCAGGTCGATTATCGGTGTTCCTCACGAGGCGGTGGAAAAAAAAGTTATTACCTCCTTGGATGCTCACTGCTCACAATTTATTTCAAAATCTCCCTTTCTAGTTATTTCTTCCTCCGATAAATTCGGTTTTTCTGATATCTCTCCTCGTGGTGACGGGCCCGGCTTTGTTTTCATCCGAGATGAAAACAATGTAATCATCCCCGAAAGGCCCGGCAACAGAAGAGTGGATACACTCAGAAATATTCTTGCACAACCGCAAGTAGGCCTGCTCTTTTTTATTCCCGGACTAGGAGAAACCCTTAGAGTCCATGGTCGGGCGACACTTATAACTGACCAGGACATCCTTGAGGAAATGGCTGTAAATGGAAAAAAGCCCTTGTTAGGCATCAACGTTGAAGTAGAAGAATGTTTTGTGCATTGTGCCAAAGCGTTTAAGCGTTCAGGCTTGTGGAATCCTTCTACGTGGGAAACCGTTGATGATCTGCCTCCTGCGGCAAAGATGATAGCAGACCATATGAAGCTTCCCAATATTGATACTGAATTGGAAGATCAAAAAGCATGAAGTAAGTTAAAGACAAATCATACGATGAAAAAGGGAGTGCGTCCTTTGTTGCAGCTCCCTTTGTTTCTGTATAATGTTGAAGGATACCTAAATTAAACAAATTTTTTCGGATCTAACGCCTCTGCTGCTTCCTGTGAATACAACCCCAATTCCTCTAACACTTCCTTAATAGTCTTGTTCTGCTCATCTGCCTGCATGCCAATTTGTGAAGCCATATCATACCCCATACTAGGACTCAGACCGGTAACAAAAGAAAGACTCGACATCATCCAGTTTCGGCAATTTTCTTCCTTTGCTTCAATACCATATACACATTTAGAAACCAGTGTATGAATCCCATTTGAAAGCAGTTCAATGGATTCAAGAAGGGAATAAGCCATAAAAGGCATCATGACATTGATCTCTAATTGTCCGGCTGTCCCTGCCGCAGCCATAGCAGCTTCATTTCCAATTATGCGGCAGCATATCATATGAACCATTTCCAGAATCGCCGGGTTTACTTTTCCGGGCATTATGGTTGAACCAGGCTGAACGGGGGAAGACTGATTTCAGCTAATCCAGTTCTCGGTCCAGAGCTTAGAAGGCGTAAGTCACTTGTAATTTTGATTAAATGGACGGCAAGTTCTTTTAAAACGGACATCATTCGCAGGGCAGCATTTCTGTTTTGCATGAAACTAAACATTTCAACAGGCTGTCGAAACGGATAGTTGATTCGACTATTTATTTCTTGGATGACCGTTTGAGGATAATCTGGATGTGTATTAATAACCGTACCTATCGCATTTCCACCTAAGCCAATTTCATAGAAAGGGTCTAGGGAGGCTTTTATATTTTCATACACAAACCGGATCGTATCCGTATAACCAGCAAATTCCTGTCCAAGTTTCATTGGTACGGCATCATGCAAGTGAGTACGACCAGACTTTATTATTGAATTAAATTCCTCAGACTTCACGTTAAGTTCCTTTACTAACCGTTCAATGGCCGGGAGAAGCTGCTCGCTTATATTTTCAACGGTCGCTATGTGCAAGGCAGAAGGGAAGGTATCATTAGTGGACTGAGACATATTAACGTGGTTATGAGGATGAACCCGAAAATCGTTAGCTGAAGGGTCTAATGAACTCCCTAACAGTTCAGTTGCTCTATTTCCAATAATCTCGTTCACATTCATGTTTTGTGACGTTCCGGCTCCAGCCTGGTAAACATCCACAATAAATTGATGATCCCATTTTCCTTCAATCACTTCTTCTGCCGCCTGAACAATCACTCTACCTATGTTATCAGGCAACTCGCCAAGCTTCATATTTGCTTGGGCAGCGCTCGCTTTAATAATACCTTGAGCTCGAATAAAAGAACGAGGAAGCGTGATTCCGCTTATTTGGAAATTATCAGCTGCCCTTTGTGTTTGAGAACCATAATAAGCATAAGCAGGTACTTTTACTTCTCCTAATGTATCTTTTTCAATACGAAATTGTCCTGTGGATGACATCTTTATCTCCCATCTTCCTACATTGTTCTTTACAAAAGAGGACATATAAAAGAGATCGGTTACTGCCCTCCTTGTGGTTTGACGTCCTTTTCTTCTTGACCTATCGATTCCATCCCTATTTCTTCTTGTACACTTAACTGGACTTTCTTTTCTGTAAGGTCCTTATTTTTAAAATGTAGATCAGGCTGAATATTGTTATTTCTGCTGGCTTGTTTATTCCAATCGCTCAAGAGTGGCACCTCCAACATCATTTGTTCCCTAGTATTTGTTAAGAAGAGAGGGATTATAACCTTTGTATCTCGTTTGGAGAAGGGCATAAGGCTCCGATGGAGCATCAGCAAGACAAGAGAGGAGGTATTTTTATAATTCCATTACAAAAAAGAGAGCCTATTCAAACGAATAAGGGACTCTCATAGTAAGGTGTCAAAAGGGTTCAATTTTTTTAATCACGACTTATTAATTTTTTAATGGATTTCTTGTTTTCATTTAATTTAACTTTTCCGTCCTCTTGTTCATCAATGACAACTATATCTTTAGCCTTAAGTTGTCTGCTCACATTTTCTACATGAGAGTAGGATTTTGCTTCCACATCCTCAATAATCTTTTTGTATTCAAGTTCTCTCCTTTGAAGAATTTCAATCTCCTTTTCCAGTTCTTTCGCTCTTTGGATTAATTCTTCTTTTTCCTGGTCATTTTGAGTGAAACTTGCCTTTTTATATAACTGATTTGTCTCCGCCGTTAATCTTCCTTTATCGGCTTCTTTTTTATCTTCAAATTTATGCTTTAACTTGGTCATTATAAAGGTGATCAGTTCTTTTCCGTATATTTCCAGTATGCTTTTAAGAACGGGCATAAGCAAACGGATGAAGATTCTCTTCATAATAAATCCCTCCCCTTTGATTGATTCCCTCTCTGTTTGTTCAGCAACCTTTTTATTTTGTTTCTTCTATTCGTACTCTCCAGCTTTCAAAATAAAAACCCATTAATTCACTATTGAATTAACTGATTCATTTTTAAATCGAAGAAATGGGCTCTAGTAGCGTTGTTTGATTCATAAATGAATTATGGAATGAATGCTTATAGTTGATAAGGAATGATCTTTAAGCCGAAATAGCGTGATTAACAAGCATTTCAGCTGCTTTTTAACGACCCCTCTACGTTGGCACAAATCTTGCTTATTAAGTAGGTACCGCGATTAGCTCCCAGTTAACCTGCAAAATAGTTTGTGGCGGAAAATATTTTCAATGTATAAGGAGTGATTCCCGTGCACTTAAGACTAAATGACGAACAAAAGATGGTCCAAGAAACGATCCGGAAGTTTGTGGAAAAAGAATTAATTCCACTAGAAAATGAAGTCCTGCGAAATGAGAGAGAAGGAAAACCGAGTCTCCCTGAAGAAAAACAAACAGAGCTGCAGTTAAAGGCGAAACAAGCAGGATTTTGGGGAATCAACACTCCAGCTGAGTATGGTGGTGCAGAGCTTGGGCAGATGATGCAGGCCATTGTGTCCATGGAAGTTTCTAAAACCTTTGTCCCTTTTAGGTTTGGGGGGTCTGCTGATAACATCCTGTACTACGGAAATGAAGAACAAAAAGAAAAATATCTCCTCCCAACGATAAACGGAGAGAAAAAATCCTGTTTTGCCATTACAGAACCAGGAGCGGGATCTGATACAAGAAATATAAAAATGACCGCTGTAAAGGACGGAGATGAATGGGTCCTCAATGGGGAAAAAACATTTATCACCGGAGGAAACGAAGCGGATTTTGTTATGGTTATTGCCATTACAGATAAAGAAAAGCACAGAACAACAGGAAGAGAAGGGGTAACTTGTTTTATTGTGGATCGGGAAATGGGCTGGATCTCTGAGTATATAGACACCATGGGAGGAATGGGGACCAGCTGGGTTAGTGTTTGATAACGTAAGAGTACCTGAAGAAAATATCTTAGGAGAACTGCACGGAGGGTATAATCTGGGGTTAGAATGGATTGGTTTCGCGCGCTGGATTGTTGGCGCCCGGGCTGTTGGGGCCGCTGAAAGGCTGCTGCAAATGGCAATTGATTATGCAAACGAAAGAGAAACGTTTGGCCGGCCGATCGCAGACAGACAGGCTATTCAATGGCAGATTGCTGATTCAGCTGTTGAAATCGAGGCAGCAAGATGGCTGGTGTTAAATGCAGCTTTTACAATGGATCAAGGAGAAGATAATCGCCATTTAGCATCTATGGCTAAGCTGTACGGGGCAAATATGGGGAACAATGTAGTAGACCGTGTTCTTCAGATTCATGGAGGAATGGGTTATACAAGAGAACTGCCAATTGAGCGCTGGTACAGGGAAGCAAGGCTTTGGAGAATATACGATGGGACAGATGAGATACAGCGTTTGATTCTTTCTAGAAATCTATTAAAAGGACACGTAAAGGTAGGTCAATATATTTAAAAGATGGGGGATTTATTATGAGCGGGAGATTTGAAGGAAGAACTGCTTTGATCACAGGAGGGAGCAGAGGAATAGGCAAAGCTATTGCTAAACAACTTGCCGAGGAAGGGGCAAATATAGCACTTCTTGATGTGAATGAAGAGGCGCTTAACGAAGCGAAAAAAGATTTCGAAAATTCTGATCTTAATGTGATTACAAGTCAAGCGAATGTAGTAAACAGCCAGGATGTACAATCAGCTGTGGATGAAGCTGTAGAAGCCTTTGGTTCTCTTGATATTCTTGTAAACAATGCAGGTATTATAAGGGACAATTTGCTGTTTAAAATGTCTGATGATGATTGGGAACAGGTCATTGATGTCCATTTAAAAGGATCTTTTAATGCTGCCCGGTCAGTTCAAAAATACATGGTTGACCAGAAATTTGGTCGAATAATAAACATTTCTTCCACATCAGCCTTAGGAAACAGGGGACAGGCGAATTACTCAACAGTGAAGGCGGGACTTCAAGGATTTACGAAAACTCTCGCTTTGGAATTAGGGAAATTCGGGATCACTTCCAATGCAGTGGCCCCAGGGATTATTGAAACCGAAATGACGAAAGCAACAGCTGAGCGTGTAGGTATACCATTTGAACAATTTATTGAAGCAAGAGCAAATGAAATACCTGTGAAAAGAAGTGGACAGCCAGAAGATATCGCTAATGCTGTAGCTTTTTTGCCGACGAGAAATCTTCCTTTGTCAATGGCCAGGTTATGTATGTAGCAGGCAGCCCAAAAGCCTAGTTAAGATAAATCTTGCGCAGGAGGAAATCTATGTATAAGAGTGTAATAGGCAAAAAATCGTCCAAGGTAAAGAATACAGTGGAAAGAGGCATGGTTAAGAGATTTGCAGAAGCTATTGGTGATCCACACCCAATTTACATTGATGAGGAAACAGGGGCAAAATCCAGATATCAATGTAATATTGCACCTCCTACTTTTCCAAGAGCGTTTGATTACGGGGAAATAAGCGGACTTGATCTTCCAAAAAAGGGTCTTATCCACGGGGAGCAAAATTACCATTATGAGAGACCTCTTTGCATAGGAGAAGAGCTGTATTGTTATTTTGAAGTGAATAACTACTATGAGAAAGACGGAAAGAACGGCCTCATGGGGTTTCTAGTCATTAAAAGATACGGTGAAGATCCAAATGGTACTCTTATTTTTACTGAAGAGATGACTGCTATTATTACGGAAACTGTTCGAAAGGCGATGAAAGTATGAAGGCGATTGGGGACATCCAGAAAAATAGTGTCTTTGAAGAGACTTTAGCACCTGTTTCCCGGATGGATTTAATTAAATATGCAGGAGCATCAGGTGATTTTAACCCGATTCATACGATTGATGAAGAAGCGTCAATGCTGGGCTTCCTGGTGTCATCGCTCATGGTATGTGGACAATGGGGAACCTTGCTAAACTTTTTACCCCTTATTATGAAAAAGGCTTCATTCAAGATTACAAAATCAGATTTGCTGGAATGGTTTTTCTTCAGGACGTTATTACTTTAAGAGCCACCCTACTTGAAAGAGACCAGCACACCTTGCATTTTAAAGTAGAGGCAGTGAATCAGAATAACAAAGAAGTGATCAAGGGTAACGTTACATTTACATTATATGATGAAGACAAGGAGTGAAGATAGATGACGAATGAGGCTGTTATTGTATCTGCCGTACGGACACCTATAGGAAAAGCAGGAGGGACATTAGCGTCTGTACCGGCTCATGTCTACGGGGCTGAGGTAATTAAACATGCAGTACAACGAGCAAATCTCCAACCTGAAATGATAGATGACGTCATATTTGGAAACGTGCTAAGCGGTGGAGGGAATATTGCTCGACTTACTGCATTAGAGACCGGATTATCCGTAGATATACCGGGTCTTACCGTAGATCGTCAATGCGGTTCAGGCATTAACGCTGTCATGCTTGCCGCCCAAGCCATTCAAGCGGGGGCAGGAGAGGTATATGTGGCAGGGGGAACAGAAAGCATGAGCCGTGCACCTTATCTGATGGAACGACCAGAACGTCCTTTTAGCCAGTGCCTCCAAAATTCAGAAAGTCACAGCTGTCTCCTGACGAAATAGGTGACCCTCCCATGGGTATTACAGCAGAGAACCTGGTAAAAAAATACGAAGTGAGCAGGGAAGAACAGGATGAATATGCTCTTCGCAGTCAACAACGAATGGCAAAAGCCATGGAAGAAGGCCGCTTTGACGAACAAATTGTCCCTATTTCCGTTCCTGTACGAAAAGGAGAGCCTATTATTTTTGAAAAAGATGAGCATCCTCGTCCAAACGTTTCAATGGAAGGACTGGCAAAACTGTCTCCGGCCTTTTTACCAGAAGGAAGCGTGACAGCAGGAAATAGTTCTGGTTTAAATGATGCAGCATCGGCTATCGTTGTCATGTCGAGAAGAAAAGCAGAAGAATTGGGTGTTAAACCTCTGGCAGTTATTAAAGAATCAGCTGTAGCAGGTGTGGATCCTAACATCATGGGAATTGGCCCCGTCCCCGCAACTAAGAAAGTCTTGGATCTTTCTGGATTAACTTTAGAGGAAATAGATCTGGTAGAGTTAAATGAAGCATTTGCCTCCCAAGTGATTGCCTGTAACCGCGAGCTTAACATAGACCCGGAGAAATTAAATGTAAATGGGGGAGCGGTCGCTCATGGACATCCATTAGGTGCTACCGGGGGGATTCTCATCACAAAAGCTGTCCACGAACTACACCGTTCAGGAGGAAAAAACGCTCTGATTACCGCATGTATTGGCGGAGGGCAAGGTATAGCATGCATCATTGAACGAGTGTAATTTATATAAATGGTTTCTTCTTTGAATATTTGAAAGCGTTATCATAATTATTTGATTGAGTAAGGATCTCAAACTATGCAGTAATAAACCTCTTTTCTAGCTTGTTTACCTGCGCAGCAAAACTTTTGGAAAATTTATATGTATGTTCTTCAACAGGTAGAGTCACTTACGTGATGCAAGGACTTTATGAAAAGAAAAGGGGAAAGAGCATGCTATTAAATAAGCTTGATGATAAGCTTAAAGATACGAAACTAACCGAGGTGGAAAGGCCCCCGAAGAGAGAAATGTGGGCCTACGGAGCAGGCAGCTTTGGCATTTTTGCTGTATGGAGTTTCATGGGTTCGTTCTTGACATATTATTACACTGATGTAGCAGGGATTTCCGCAACAGTGGTAGGAACCCTTATGCTGATTGCCCGTCTGTTTGACGGAATCACAGATATTGGAATGGGCTCTGTTGTTGACAGGACAAAGACCAAATACGGTAAGGCCCGCCCATGGATTCTCTGGCTGTCCGTTCCTCTTGGCATCTGTACAGTATTACTATTTTCTGTACCTGACACAAGCGCTGGTGCACAGATATTTTATGCCTATGTTACTTATTTCCTTTTCGTGCTAATTTATACGGCTGTCTCTATTTCATATAAAACATTGCTTGGAATAATGACCCAGCATCAGCATAGTCGTTCAATGGCCAATATTTACGCTGCTATTTTTATTTTAAGTGGAAATCTACTCGTTGTTACTTTAAGCCAACCATTAGCGGCTGCCATTGGCTGGACTTCTCTTGCAGTGATTTATGGGGTGGTTACGGTCATCTTTATGTACATTACCTTTTTTGCAGTAAAAGAAAGAGCCGCAGTAGCAGCTCATCAGACTGAAATAAAAAAGGTTCCTTTAAAAGATGGGTTGGCAGCACTTTTAAAGAACAAGTACTGGTTTATTATTACTGCTTATTGTGTCACTTTTTATGCGGCTATTGGGTTAACACAGGGGGCAGCCATGTATTACGCCCAATACGTTATCGGCAACGTAAATCTCTTTCCAGTGATTGGACTGGCCTCGGCGGTTCCAATGCTTCTTGGTGTTTTTTTCATTGGGCCTTTTGTAAAAAAATATGGAAAACGAAACGTTGCCATCGTTGGAGCGATGGTTTTTATTGCAGGGCAGCTCATTAAGTTTATAGACCCTTCGAGCCTTATCGTGTTTCTAACAGGCCACGTATTAGTCGGATTTGGAATAATGCCTTCCATTGCATTAGTATTTGCGATGATTAATGATACGATTGAGTACGGCGAATTAAAATCAGGTCTGAGAACCGAAGGATTAGTGAACAGTGGTGCCAGCTTTGGCATCAAAGTGGGTACTGGAGTCGGGTTAGCCTTAATTGGATGGCTGTTAGGATACGGCGGGTATATCGGTGGTGCCCCGGATCAATCGGCAGCTGCACTCCAAATGATTTTAGCTCTTAACCTCCATATACCCTGGCTTTAGGTGTCATTCTTGTCATTCTTCTTTGGCTGTTTAAAGTAGATAAAGAATACCCGGCTATTCTCGCAGAGCTTCAGGCACGGAGCAATCAATAACATATAAAAGACCAGATCCATTGGGATTTGGTCTTTTTATTTTGGGCGGAAATATGTGGAATATTTTTCTATGCGGCTAAGAAATTATACTTATATAAAAATGCTAAAACACCGATTGAATCCCTCCTTTCTACTCACAGCTTTTCAAATGACTCTTCATTTCTTTGAGCAATTTACCTTAAAGGTAATTTATGTTAGAGGAAAAAAGAAGTAATACACACATAATAAAAAAGTATCTTGTAGATTTTAACGTATTACGAAAAGAAGAGGAGCAGATGATGAAATGAATGAAGAAGAGAAAGAGGAGTTACATTTACAAGCAGAAACCTACGACCCTGGTGAAAATTCTTATTTAAGCGAATATCCAACTGTTAAAGAAGATACCCAAAGCTCGAGAGAGGAGATGAATCAGAGTTTAGAGGATGCTGAATTTTCAGAGGAACTTTCTGACGGAGGGGAAAGAAACGAGTTTGCTATGAGGCAAAGCACCGTAAAGAAAGAAGATAAAATTAATTCAGAGAAATTACGTTACAGCCATGCCGACGACATTTATGAATAATGAACAAGAGTGTGGGAGATATAAATGAAAGAAGCTCGTTTACTGAGCTTCTTTCGATTGATTGTTTATTTTTTTCCGAAAAAATGTCCTATAGTCATACCTATCAATGCTGGAAGGATCCAGCCCAAATTCAAATCAAAAAATGGAAGGTTTCCAAAAAGGGTATCAAGTGCTCCAACTTCGATCTCTGCAGCTCTAAGGCCGTCATATAAACTAATTATCCCAGTACCTACTACTGCTCCAACGTAATGCCCTTGTCGGAGCTTGATTTTCACACTGGCCAAGGTAAGAAAAATGAGTATGATGGCCAGTGGATAAATAGCGACCAGAACAGGAACTGAAATGGAGATAATGGCATTCAGCCTAAATTTGCTACGGCAAAACTCACAATCGTAATCAGCAGGACAAGTACCCCGTAAGAGAGAGAAGGCAAGACTCTTGCAAGGTATTGTGCAGAAGCTGTTACCAGCCCAACACAAGTCGTCAAACAGGCCAGAGTAACAATGAAACCCAAAAGCGCCACGCCTACATAGCCAAACGTCTGATCAGCTGTATAATTTAAAATCTGTGTACCATTTTCAAAGGTTTGCACAGCACCGCTTTGAACACCCAGCCATCCAATAGCTATGTATACAGCACCTAATCCAATACCCGCAATTATGCCTGCTAAGACAGTGGCTTTCACTATACTTTTCCTGTTCTCTATTCCTTTTTCTCTAATCATATTTACAATGAGCAAACCAAACGCAAGTGCAGCTATAGTATCCATTGTAAGATAGCCTTCGATCATTCCTCGAGAGAAAGGGGAGTACAAGTATTCATCAGTCGGTAAGAGATCAACACTACCGGCTGTTGTCATTACATTGCCAATTACTAATAATACAATTGAAAACAACAGTAATGGGGTAATGACCACGCCAATTCTCTTGACTAGTTTTGAAGGATTTAAGCTTAACCAGTAAACAATTAAAAAGAATACAAGAGAATAAAGAAATAAGTAAAGCGTTGAATAGCTTTCCAGAGCTGGAAGAAAAGGGACCGCACCCATTTCATACGAAACGTTGACTGCCCGCGGAATGCCAAAAAAAGGACCAATGGCTAAGTATAAGACAAGTGTAAAGATGATGGCAAAAAGGGGTGTGACTTTGTTAGCAACTTTTTCAAAGCTGCTTCCTGTTAAGGCGATGGCAACAATTCCTAACAAAGGCAGGCCCACTCCCGTTACTACAAATCCCAGTATGGCTGTCCAGTAATTTTCACCCGCTTCCTGTCCTAAAAAAGGCGGGAATATTAAATTTCCAGCTCCAAAAATAAAGCAAAAAGCACTAAGCCAGTAAAAAATATTTCTTTGTAAGATAAACTCTTCAAAATCCAGGCCTCCTAATTTTTATAACCACTTAAAAAACAGTTCTTTTCAAGCTTTTTTCCATTTTGTTTTTTGATTTTCTTTAAAAAGGCACTAGCTTGCATCTAAAGGTACAAGTGTTACATAACATATAAAAAAACCAACCTTAGCCTTTAACAAAGCCTTTCATAAAAACAAAAAAACCCTATATTACACTAACGTTTCTTTGTGCTCTTGTAAAGAAGTAATGCTTTGGGAAATGTAGAGGATAGGAAACTTAAGGTTTATACTTAAAATATAAAATTTATTACATGTAAGGGAGTAAGTATGGAAACGCGAAAGGTTATTATTGCATCACTAATTTCAGGCACATTCTTTGTTTGTGGATTAATAACGGGAAAGTTTATTTATGAAGAACCTTCTCGGGAAATAGTAGCGGGCTATGAAAAGAATGAACCAAACAACCATTTAACATTCACATCAGTTACAAACGATCTCGAAGACCGTTGGACAGTGGATAATCTCCAGCAAATTTATATGCACAGCAATCAGATAGAATATGAAAGTGATGGCCAGACTCCCGCTGATGTTCACGTTTGGTTAAAAAATCCCCAGTCTTCAACAATCCTGATAAGATCCAAGATATGGTTTAACGATGAAGGCGCAATAATCAAAATGGGAGAGAGCGATTATAGAGAAATCAGTCATTTAGATGCAGTAAAAATGAAAGAAATGATTGACTATAATGAATAGAGACCTGCGCCTGGAAAGGGTCAATACACAAATAAAAGACGCCATTATAGAATGACGTCTTCGTAAATCGATAAGAAGTTGGAACAGAGTGGGCAAGGACAATACTACTTTCTAACAGGGATAGGAGCTTCCGGTGAAATAACTTTTTGGTCACGAAGCTCTTGCCAGAAAGCAGCTGGAATGGCAGTGTTTAAAGCATCCTGGTCTTCTTTTATTCGCTCAGGACGACTGCCTCCAGGAATTGCAGCAGTAATTGCAGGATGTGCTAACGTAAATTGCAGGGCTGCAGCTTTTGCTGTAATTTCATGATTTTCAGCTATTCTATTAATTTTTTCCACTTTTTCAACCATCTCAGGAGAGGCTTTTTGGTACTCAAAATGAGAGCCGCCAGCTAAAACACCAGAATTGTATGGCCCCCCAGCAATAATACCAACACCCTGTTTTACCGCCTCGGGCAGAACACGCTGCAGAGCACGCTCATGATCCAGCAATGTATAACGGCCCGCCATTAGGCATAAATCGGGTTTTGCTTCTTCTAACTCTAGGGCGATCTCAATTGGCTCTACTCGGTTGACCCCGATCCCCCAGGACTTGATCACTCCTTCTTCACGTAAGCGCGTCAGCTCACGAAAGGCGCCTGTACGAGCTTCTTCAAACTTCGCCAGCCATTCATCACCATGGAAATCCTGGGCTATATCGTGTACAAAAACGAAGTCTAAGTGATCCGTTTTTAACCGCTCCAGGCTTTGTTCAATGGAACGAAGTGCAGCATCTCCACTATAATCATTGACTACTTTATTTTGACGTCCGTATTCAAACAAGTCACCTTCTGCCGGCTTATCCTCTTCATCCTTGATTAAGCGGCCTACTTTCGTACTCAAAAAATAATCCTCACGTGGACGGTCTTCCAATGCTTCACCGAGACGAATCTCTGCAAGCCCTGCCCCATAGAAAGGCGCTGTGTCAAAATAACGAATCCCATGCTCCCAGGCAGCGTCTACAGTTGCTCTGGCTTCTTCATCTGGAATATCACGAAACATATTGCCTAATGGAGCAGTCCCAAATCCTATTTTCTCTGGTATTGAGTCATTCATTAACGTATCTCCTTTCACAGTATAAATTTTTAGCCACACCATTATATTACCAACAAAGAAACGGTTGAAACTTCTCACTCACCTTGACTCCTAGGATAGCTTTCATGAAGAAATGATGAAGAATAGAACAGAATATAAAGATTGAATTAATTTTCAGAATTTTAATTCTTATTTTAAAAGAGAGGTGTATAATAATTACTGGTCATAATTCTGAAGTTGTAGTTCATAAGAATCAGAGGAGTGGGGCGAATGAAATTGTTGGAATTTATTGTAAATAAAAAAATTCTGGTGGGATTATTGTCTACTTTGATTATTTTCATAGGCCTGTACGCCATTAGTGACCTGGATAAAGAGCTGTTCCCTCCTATTAATCTAGGGGGAGCTTATGTAGACATCAACGCGGGTGACATGTCTGCTGCAGAGGTAGAGCGTACAATTACTGTGCCCCTTGAAGAGCAGATTGCTTCCATAGATGGAGTAAAAGAATTTTCTTCCACTTCCTACATAGGAAATAGCAGCTTATATGTATTTTTTGAGGAAGAGGTAAAAAATGATCTCTACCCTGAAATTGAAACAGCTGTACAAACTTCCACTAGCACTATGACAGGTGTTTTAGACGTGCAGACTGGAGAAATTGGCACAAATCAAGACTATGACTTTTTATGGATATCTCTGGCGGCAGTATGGAGGAAATGACAACATTTGCTAAAGATATATTAGAGCCACGGCTCGAAAACCTTCCCGAAGTGAAAGATATATTACTTAGCGGTCTCATTGAAGAAGAAGTTGTCATTGAGCTTAAGAGGGAAGAGATGGAGGAACAAGGAATTGAACCTTCTAGAGTAGTAAACACCATGGAACAGGTCAATGTGGAATCAACTGTTGGAGAATTAACAGAAGATGATGGGTCCCCCACACTACGATGGAATACTTCATTTGAAGACTTAGAACAGATTGAAAATCTTCAAATCCCCTCAGCAACAGGAGTTGTACCCTTGAAAGAAGTTGCCAATGTTTCTCTTGAACCGCTTGAAAATGCTTCATCGGTTTGGAAAGAGGGCAGTAAAGACTTCATCTTCGTTCAAGCCGGGCGAACATCTGATGTCACGCAAATTGAAATGGCTGAAGCTATTCGTGAGGAGCTCAAGCTTATCAAGGACGAAGAAGACATAAGCGGGTTTGCGATTAATGAGATCGTTTCCCAAGCTGATTACGTGAAAGATTCCATTGATGGTGTGACAAGCAATATCTTGATTGGGGGAATTCTTGCGATTGTTATTCTTTCACTTTTTTTGCGTAACATTAGGGCTACCTTTATTGCAGCCATAACTATACCCACCTCCTTGTTGTTAACCTTTGCTGCAATGTGGTTTTTGGATTATAGCGTTAATATTCTAACTTTGATTGGTCTAGGGTTAGGCATAGGAATGATGGTTGATGCCTCAATTGTTATTCTTGAATCGATATACCGTAAAAAAGAACAGGGTGGAGACAATTTAGACTCAGTGTTAAAGGGGACTAAAGAAGTTGGAACAGCTGTATTGGCTTCCATGCTGACAACGATAGTGGTTTTCCTGCCCATTGGC
This sequence comes from Thalassobacillus sp. C254, assembly GCF_001310615.1. NCBI lineage: Bacteria > Bacillati > Bacillota > Bacilli > Caryophanales > Bacillaceae > Thalassobacillus > Thalassobacillus sp. C254. The sequence goes on from NZ_BAXQ01000007.1 coordinate 119,967, forward strand.
CTTCTCGGTGGAGAAATAGGGGAATTCATGATCTTGCTTTCTGTGGTTGTTGCTGTGACCTTGATCAGTTCAGTGATTGTTTCTTTTACTGTTATTCCGTCTCTTGCTGATAAAATATTAAAGGTCCGTCAGTCCAATACTGTAAAACTACAGGGACCTTTTACAAGAAAGTATTCAGGCTTCCTTTCATGGATTGTCAGAAAAAAACGTAACTGTATAGCAATCGTGACACTTTTCATCTTCTTATTTGCTGGTTCTTTCTTTTTAGTTTCAAAAGTCCCTCTTACAATCATGCCAGATATGTACAATCGATATGCAGAGATTATGATTGACCTTGAAACGGGAATTACAGGAGAAGAAAGAGAATTAACGGTTCAGGCTATTGCTGACTCTCTTCAATCGATCCAGGACGTTGAAACCAATTATGTAATGGATAATGGAGGAGTCCTTTATGCAATTATAAATATGACCAAAGATGAAGAAGTAACAAGGGATCAAAAGGAGGTCAATGAGGAAATCTTCAGTTCTCTCCGCTCTCTCGAAGACAGCACTTCCGTTGAAAGTGTTCATGAAGCCTTATCCGCAGGCGGTGGGGCTCCTGTTCAAGTAAATATCAGAGGGGAAGATTTTAATACTCTCCAAGATATCAGTGATACCTTCATAGAAGAACTAAAAGGAGTTGAAGGAATTGTAGGGGTTCAGAACTCCATAGAACGGACGTCCTCAGAAGAAGTTATAGTAATTAAAAAAGAAGAAGTAAAAGAAGCAGGACTCTCCTTAAGCGATATTAAGTTTTTTATGGACCAGAATTTGCTGGATACTGTTATAGGGGAAGTGGGTTTAGAGGAGGAAAGCGTCCCTCTTCATGTTAGATGGGAGGAGGAGATAGTCTCAACCTCAGACCTTCTTACTTTGTCAGTACCTTTAGAAAATAACAGAAGGGAGGATCTTTCTTCTTTTGTAGAATTAAGCAGTACTGAGGCTCCCAATGAAATCAGCCGAAATGATGGAGACCGGATCGTTTCTATTACAGCTGACATAGAAGGGACCGATCTTGGCAGCATGAATAGGGAGGTACAGTCTTTAGTTGACAGCTTTGATCCTCCAGCTGGCTACAGTCTTTCAATTGCCGGAGATCTGGAACAGCAGCAGGAATTAATTCAGGAAATGCTCGTCATATTAGGCATATCAATTTTTCTTGTTTATCTGGTAATGGCAGTCCAATTTAATCACTTAATTCATCCATTAATTATCATGACTGTTATTCCAATGACTATGATCGGGGTTATTATTGGTTTATTACTATCCGGCCACGAATTAAGTGTCTTATCAGGGATGGGGCTGCTTATGTTAATTGGTATTGTATTAAATAACGCTATTCTATTTGTTGACAGGACAAATCAGTTACAAAGAGAAGGTTACTCCGTGGAGGATTCACTGATAGAAGCAGGAAGAAATAGACTTCGTCCCATTTTAATGACCACTCTGACTACTGTAGGAGGAATGCTTCCTCTTGCATTAGCTTCAGGAACTGCAGGTAATTACCAATCACCGCTCGCAACGGTTATTATTTCAGGGCTGCTCTTTTCTACATTGCTTACACTCATCCTGATTCCGGCTATCTACAGGCTGACTGCTGCAGCCGACGAGAAGATAGCAACATTTAGAAAAGGTCCAGACAAAACAGATATTCACTCAAATAAAGCACCTAAATCAGTTAGTTAATAAAGAAATCCCAGTATTACTGGGATTTCTTTATTAGTAACACCAACCTGGGTAATGGAGCTTATGTAAGGTTTCACATTTTTCGGGCGTCGTTTTAAGATATGTAGAAAGAACATTGATAAAAAGGAGAATGCCTAATGAAAAGTGAAAAAGAAAAAATGATATCCGGTGAATCCTACAATCCATTGGATCAGGAATTACTAGCAGAAAGAACAAATGCTAGAAGACTAACAAGGTTATTCAATGAATCAAACGAAACAGAAATGGAGAAAAGAACCGAATTATTAAAAGAGCTGCTCGGTTCCGTGGGAGATAGTTTATACATAGAGCCAACGTTCCGATGTGATTACGGGTATAACATACACGCAGGTGAAAACTTCTTTGCTAATTTTGATTGTGTATTTCTAGATGTGTGCGAAATTCGAATCGGTGATCATTGCTTTATTGCTCCAGGAGTTCATATATATACTGCTACTCATCCATTACCTGCCAGTAAAAGAATATCCGGGGTGGAATATGGGAGGCCGGTAACAATAGGAGATAATGTGTGGATTGGTGGAAAAGCCGTTATTAATCCAGGCGTTACAGTAGGTAATAACGTTGTCATTGCTTCTGGCTCTATCGTTACAAAAGGTATACCAGATAATGTTCTCGCAGGAGGAAACCCAGCAAGAATTATAAAACAAATTCAGGAATAATACTGTCAACTGGCTAATACTTTTACAAACTTTAAGTAGATAAAAATGATACAAACTTGTTCTAAGAAATTGACTTTTGACTATATAAACAACGCAGAACAGCGAAACCCCAAGGGGATCTCTCACGTAAAAATAAAAATGAGTGGGTGATAGTACTAAAGATCTGAAAAATAAAAAAGATTATACTATCCTCATTATCTCTAATTAAAGAGAACACTCAAAATTATTTCTATTACAGGAGGCTGGAACCTTGAATAGTTACTCCATACATGAATTTGTGGAAAAGACAAAGAGAAAGGACACGCCGGATGAAGCATTCGGACTGCAGTCGGAGCGTATTCTCGAGGTAGATTTAACGGGGGAAATATGGGCAAAAATGGGCGCAATGATTTCTTATACAGGAAACATTAAATTTGAACGGGAGCGAGCGTTAGAACACGGAGTAGAGCGCATGTTCAAAAAGACATTTACCAATGAAGGCGGAGAATTGATGAAGGCAACCGGTCGGGGACGGTTATTTTTAGCAGACCAGGGAAAACGAATCACAATTCTCGAACTGGAAAACCGTCAACTTACCGTGAATGGTAATGATCTTTTGGCCTTTGAACCAACGGTAAATTGGGATATACAGCTGATGCGTAAAGTAGCCGGCATGATGTCTGGTGGATTATTTAATATTACCCTGCAAGGAGAAGGAAAAGCAGCGATTACCACATACTTTGAACCGCTGACACTTCCTGTTAGCCAAGGAAACCCCGTGTATACTGATCCAACTGCCACGGTGGCCTGGTCGGGAGAACTGGAACCGGAATTTCACACCGACATCAACTACCGTACCTTTCTCGGGAGAGGAAGTGGTGAATCAATTCAAATGAAGTTTGAAGGAGAAGGATTTGTTATTGTGCAGCCTGGTTTTGAAACAGAGTAAGGCTAGAGGAAATACTTTAGCACCATTTTTAATTGTTTGAAGGGACAAAAAAGAGAACCCTCCTAGGAGGGCTCTTTTCTATGGACACGGCGTGTATTATTATATATGCAATGCTACTGCATAAAGACAGTACCTTTTTAAAAATCCTCGAATATATATAGTCTGTCTGAAATTCCTTTATGCACTTAACATTTTCTTAGATGTTATTAGCATCTTTACAGACAAGGTCTTCTAATCAAAATACTTAATCTAAAGCAGTTCGGTTTTATCTACATTACTTTGTTATTTCACGTAACAATTAAATGAAAACAACCATCACCCTTGTTATTTGACTGAGAGGTGAAAAATATGGATCAAATACTTATTACGTTAACTTTTCTTTTGGTACTGTTTTTACTACTAAAAGTAATTACTTTAGAAACACGGTTAAAGGGTATGACATACACATTAGAGAAACTAGCAGAACATTCTAATGTAGAAGACCCGATAAATAACTATTTACGTGACCTTATTAAAGAGGGAAATGACGTATTAGCAGTAAAGAGGGCGAGAGATCATCTAGGATTATCACTAATAGAAGCAAAAAACTATATTGAGAATTTAAAAGAGCAAATATAGGTAAATCCCCTAATATTTAGTAGAATCCGAGTACAATAAAATAATTTGTGTAATAACAGTTGCTTATCGTTGTGTAAGTTCTTACCCTCATACTTCAGTTTGAGGGTTATTTTCATTTTATTAAGATCACCTCTATGTATAACCTATGCATAACAAAAAAATAATAATTATAAAACTTATTACTGTAAATAGATAGTATGAACTAGTATAATAGTCTTGTGAAGATAATAAAGTTAATAACTTATGGAGGTAGAGCTAATGTGGAACGTAAGAATTGAAGATAGGGAAGCAAGCATCCTTTTCATTAGATGGGAAGGGAAAGTGACACCGGAAGATGTTAAGAGAGTTAATAACAAAGTTGAAGAGTACCTAAAGGAACTTCAAGCTTCTACATTTGACGTAATTGTGGAAATGAACGTGGTAGCCTGGCCTTCCGACACGCAGCAGGAAGTAGTAAAACATCAGGAATGGCTGTTGCAAAAAGGAATGAATCGGGCTGCTGTCATTGTTAATAGTGCTATTTCCAAGATGCAGTTAAAAAGGACCAGCTCAGAATCCAGTCATACCAAGGAATATCATTTTGGCACCTTTGAGGAAGGAATGAACTTTTTAAAAGGAGCTTAAATAAAAAATTGGTTAGACCTAATGCAAATAATGTATTACATCATTCAGTTGAAAGTAGCGGAAGTGAAAGAGAGCCTTCTTTAACCTTTCCTGTAAGAAGGATCATAGAAGGCTTTTCTGTTCTCTCAACTCTTCCATCTGGTACAAACAACCCCCAGAATCCTCACTTACAGCCACTAATAAAAGAAGATTGGCTTTTTACTCCTCAATTATTAATCCCAAATTCTTTGAAAGTTACAATGGCCTGTGGCAGAAAACGGGTTTTATTCAAAATCTCGTTTTCTTTTATAAGCAAATTAAGTTAGCTGATAAGGTCACAGGAATATCCCTCATGGGGGGGCTGATTGACAGTTGGGTTTGGGGATACTCGCCTACCTATAGGAAGGTCAATACAATATATTCCTAAATATTTAGACGTGACGAATTCCAATAGTCGTGTTAAGAAACACTGAGAGGTAGTATCCATGAACATGCAAAAAATGATAGGAGTTTAGCAGGGGGAATTACAGGGCAATGACTTTTATAAAAGTCATTAACCAAGGAGTGTTTTGATGGAATGGTATTACTGGGTTCTTATCATTCTCTTTATTTTATCAGTTATTATTCGGTTTCGTATAAAAGTTAAAAATCATGGGGAAAAGATAATGATGAATAAAGACGTCCTTATGTATATCATTGTCTATCCTCTCTTTGCTCTTCTTCTCGCTTTGGGACTGCCCTATTTATTCGGCGGCAGGCTGTACCTGTCCACACTCACTGGTCCATTGGCTGTGCTGTTATTTGGTATTTACCACATTAAAAATAAGAAATCCGCCTGACGTTTTCTACTAAATGAATCAGGATGAACACCATGGGAAAGGCCATTTTTTATAAGACTGGTGCTCGCTTGATTAGGAAACTAGAATCTATTTTGACTAACTGCGATCACTCTTTTAGTCGTATCATTTTTCCCGCTTATCATTTCAGCTTTTATTAATTCAAGCATGGCAAAACCAATTGTATACGGTACCTGTGCACCTGGAAGTTTACTAATATTGAGGAAAAAACGAAAAGATGAGTAAGAACAGTGTACCAGCAGAACAAATAGGGCTTGAAGTGGTCCCGATAAATGGCCACATTTTTATTTTCTCCTTTCATATTAATGTGAAATGATTGAGATTACTTTAACAGACTATCTTAATAGGATGGGGAGATATAATGAGTGAAAACTTCAAAAACGGTCTGATTTCTGCTGCCATGTTTGCTGGCATTGCAATCCTCTTTGGTTACTTTGTATATGAGGAAATAAGATGGGGATACGTCATAGGTCTATCAATAGGTGGTTTTATTTCCTGGTGCTTTATTATTCCTTGGATGAATAAACGCCGAGTGAAAAAAGAACAGGAAGCTGACAAGTAGAAAATATGACTTGTTTTTCAGCAAGACTCTAAGAAAGCCTTCGGTTGCTTGCCAACTAGTCATCTATCTCAAAACATAACCTACTATTTTGCAATGAGTCATACAGCAGACATGGCAAATCATCTTAAAATACTCGCTTTTTATCCTCGACCAAAAGGATGAAAGGTGAAGGTTTAACTAGTTGAGGAAGGATGAACTAGAAAAGCGAATTATTTATCAAACCGGTAAGTAAACACAATCCATCCGATAATCAAAGGGTTCTGTTTCCTCGTTTACTTGTCCAGGCTCCACCCTTAAGAAGCGCTCCCCATAAGGCCCTCTGTAAACTTCCCCAATAAGGTCACCATCTTTTACTACTTCAATTGTTGATCGAATACTCCTGGCACGGAATTCGTAAGCATGCTCACCGATTGTGAGCCGAGTCAGTTCTCGTAACGTAGCTATATTTTTTGCTCGAAGGTCAGTATAAATCTCGGCTACCTTTGTATTTCTCTCCCATATGGTATAGTGTTCATTACCTCTCTCTTTGGTTTCACTTGTAACCAAAAATGAGCTGCCACCGTTTATAAAATTAAACTTCAACCTCAAAAACCAAAGCCCTGGAGTACGCATCAAATCAGCTATAATCTTATGATAGGTTTTGGTGTACACCCGGTTATAAGAAGCCACTAATGACTCTTCTTTATATATCTTCTTTTCTCTAGTTAGCCACTTATCCCTCATAGAAGTAGACCATTGCCTGGAAGAATGAACAGGAGTATAAGCCGAGTCTTTTTTCCTTTGCTGTATACTAATCCACAAAAGAGAACAATAATTGGTTGGGATCAAATTCGCCTATGAAAGCCCATCGCAAGCAAATACCAAACAGTGCTACACACCACAAAGTAATCATTTTTGTCATAAAAATTCCTCGTTTATATGATGTTGTAATTTTATTTGGGACGTTAGTTCTTCCTGTTAGTAATACATCCCAAGGTTTCCTTGTATTGTTAAAATTCTATCACTATCATTCATGCCAGCTTTACCAATACATCTATATTTCTTTATTGCTTTTGAGATCATCTTCTTCGGTCAGGGAACCAAGACCTTTAAAGTAAGAGAGTTAAAGCAGACCCTTCTCTATGGTGGAAACGATGAATGACAGTAGGTAGCAAGCACTAAAGCTGAGAATGTACGTTAACTATTAAGTTGATACGAAAAGCTTCACTAATGGTTTCATGCAATAACAGAGTTTATGGATTATTTCCCTTTTATACGAATAAAGCATGATTAGAAACTTTTTCAATCATGCGTTTTTGTCTTTTTTAATTTTTATTTAAAGGTATCAGAATAGTAGGTGTAGTTTCTTTTCGTACCCAACAAATTGTTGCACAACTTCTTAAGTGTGTATATAATGTACATATTGTATATATGACATATAAACACTAGATACACTTATTCTTTTAAAAAAGAGGGAGCGACATGCAAATTATAATCTCCAACAGTTCAAAGGAGCCGATATATGAACAAATTACGAATCAAATTAAATCTTCAATCTTATCAGGTGAAATACAGGAGGGAGAAGCTATACCTTCCATGAGACAACTCGCAAAGGACTTGCAAATTAGTGTTATAACGACAAAACGCGCTTATGAGGAATTGGAGAAGGAAGGATTTATCTACTCCATTGTTGGTAAAGGATCTTTCGTGGCAGAGCAAAATTTAGAGATTATAAGAGAAAAGAAGCTTAAAGTAATTGAGGAGCAGCTGAGTGCGGTCATAACAAACAGCAGGGAAATTGGATTGTCTCTAGATGAGCTGCACCAGTTACTGGACTTGTTATACGAGGAGTGAATTGAATGGAATATGTAGTTGAATTAGAAAGCGTTACGAAAAATTTGAATGGTTTTTCCGTGAAAAATATTGATTTGCAAGTGAAGAAAGGTTTTGTTACAGGATTTATTGGTGAAAATGGTTCGGGAAAATCAACAACGATAAAAATGATGATGAATTTATTAAAGCCAGATGCTGGGGAAGTGAAGGTTTTTGGTTTGGACTATAAGACACATGAAAAGGCGATCAAGGAACGCATTGGTTTTGTTTATGATGGCAATGTATTTTTTGAAGGCTGAACCTAAAAGATATTAAGCAAATTGTTGGACCCGCCTACACACAATGATGATCAACTTTTTTAATCAATATGTGAAACAATTCGATTTACCTCTTAATAAAGCGATCAAAACATTCTCAAAAGGCATGCAAATGAAGGCTTCATTAGCTATTGCCCTGTCGCATCACGCAGAGCTCATCATAATGGATGAACCGACAGCAGGACTGGATCCTATTTTCAGAAGGGAACTGCTGGATTTATTGCAAGAATTAATGGTTGATGGGAACCGAACAATTTTTTCTCCACACATATTACGACAGATTTAAATCGCATCGCTGATTATATTGCTTTTATTAATAAAGGGGAATTAATGTTTAATCACTCCATTCACGATGTAGCTGAAAACTATGCACTTGTGAAAGGAGACATTGATCTCTTGGATAGAGATACGGAATCGGATTTCATTCATGTTCATCGTGCCCCAACAGGCTTTGAGGCTTTAACAGACAATATTCAAGCAGTGAAAAATACGTTCAGAGACTCTGTTGTTATTGAACAAGCATCATTGGAAGATATTATGTATTACATGAAAGGAGGCAAACAAAATGTTTAATTTAATCAGGCGTGATGTCATATTACAAAAACGGCAACTATGGATCTATCTTCCTTTCATCTCTTTTTTTATTATTATGGATTCTCATCCTGCTTTGATTTTTCTCGTTGCCAGTGTTTTTATTCCGTTTAATTCATTTGCTTACGATGAGAAAGCGCAGACGAATATCTTATTAAACTCCTTACCTTATACACGTAAAGAAATTATCGCGTCACGCTATATTGGTGCTATTGTATATATGATTTTAGCTATTGTAGTGACTAGTTTGGCCTTATTTGTTTCGAATACTCTGTTTTCGGCAACAGATATTGCCATCGCCAGTGGTTTATTCCTGCTGTTTGCGGCATTCACCTTTCCTCTGTTTTATATATTTAAGCCTGGCTATATATCTTATGTTGTTCTCATTACCTTTCTTCTATTAGCAGGTATTGGACCACCTATTTTCATATTTTTAGCTGAGAATTTAACAGCAATTACTGATTTTATTTCCAGTTTATCCTTCCCTGTTATATACACTGGAGCGACGGTAATTGTGTTGTTCTTCTACGCTGTTTCCTGGGGAATTACTACTGTTATTTACCAGAGAAAAGCATTCTAAGCAGGGGCATTTACATTTGTTTAATCCTAAGAAGGGATTATTGTAAGCATACTATTGAAAAGAAGACAGGGAGGGGGAAGAACCGAAGTTGAAGAATATGTTTTCTATGTTACTTGGTGGTTGGGGAATAGTCACTCTCGGATTATTTCTGGCTACATTTGCTGGGAGTATTGTCGAAGATCAGTTATTAATGACTAGAGATGGTAGATTCATTGTTCAAGCAGTCGTGATGAGTCTCATCGTTGTGCCATCCATTTTATATGTTTATCAGAGACTATATAGGGTTACGGGCAAGCCGACAAGACCCGTCTATTCTTTAAAAAGAGCACATCACTTTTTTACGGCTTCTTTCTTGTGATCGGACTCTTCTTCGTTGGGTTATTCATTTCCAGCTCATTAGGTTGGCTTACCATTGATCAATGGCACGCACCCCAGTATTGGATCGGTGCATTCCTTTTTAATATGTTGATTGCGTTTTTTTACGAAGCTTTGCCTGAGGAACTCGCCTTGAGGGGATTTGTCTTCGATGTGCTACGTCACCGTTTCACCGTCTGGTTTTCTGTGTTCATACAGACAGTTTTCTTTGTGGGGGTTTCCATTGGGGTTTCAGTATTACAAGTAATCGTTGGAATGGTACCAGTTGAAAACATCTTTATTATTCCCTCTATGATTTTACTGTTCTTTTTCGGCATAGCTTTGGCTCTAATGCGACTCTGGACAGATAGTTTGTGGGCATCCATAGGCTTTCATTTAGGATACTTAGAAATATCTCGTTTCTTGATCATGCCAACAGAATATGGTGCACCACCGATTATGACGTTTCAAGATACAATTACGTATGGAGCAGGAGCAAGCTTTTTAATAATGTTTATAATTTTGGGAGCAAGCTTTATTCTTCTTATATTACTTGGTATGAAGCGTATGCGGAAAAAGAATGACAATAAGAGCTATCCTCAACTAAGGAGCTGGAAAGAAACCTGATGGAAGTTATTTTCAGGTGATAAAGGTTCTTGAAACCTGATTGCCAATGAAACAAGTGAGGAATTCTTCTTCAAGGGGTAGATTAAAGGTATAAATATAGAAACTACGAAGCAGTAACCCTTTTTATATTTAAGAAAGTAATGTATTAGTGGTTAAATAATTCCAAAAAATATGATAATGTAACACCATATTTTACAAAAATGCTTTTTAGAAAGGGGGTTTTTAATTGCGCGGCACCTATATCATCTTATCGCTGGCTGCGTCATTATCTCTTTTAGTCACTGCTTGTTCCCTCAATCCACTTACCAACGATATTAAAGTGAAAGAAGTAGACGTAAACATCATATCTGAAGACCATAAAATGTCTTTATATCACGGCCAGCCCGATACACAGGTTACACTATCCAAGCTTGAATACCGTATCTACCTTCAGGAAGCTCCAAATCTTTACTTGAAAATCGATACACGCCTAGAATACTCCCCCTGGAGTCCCTTTACACCTTTGTTCGCGGGAGCGTGGGTCACAACATATTTAACGACGAAGAACAAATAGAGCAGGGCTTCTTTATCCCTGTAAAAGGTCCGATTAGAGAAAACGGAACCCTTGTTTACATACAGCAATACATACTAGGAACAGAGAACAGGACTTCTCAACTTTCAGGCTCGCCCGAGAAGGCAGAACTTGAAGCCTTAAGAGACTATGCAAAAGAGAGTCACTTTGTCATTTCAAATGATAGAGGTGATGATGTCTACCGGCTTGACCTTAGAGATTTTAAAGAGTAATCCATGCTTCTTTATGCCAAAAGTGGGAGTGAGCGAAAACTTAAAAAGGAACTAACACGGAATATAGTGTTTCAATAATGGGCGTATTGTTGAAGAAGGACACCATTCTAGTTTAAAAATAAAAATAATCATTATCTTTATTTAGTCAGTTATAATAACCAGTCGGTCCTAAAGGAAAATTAATTTTATGTAAGGTTATAAAAAAAATTCATAGAAAATATAGAAGAAAAAGCAAAAGCTGAGTCCATAAGACTCAGCTTTTATTAGTTTTCAAAATAAGGCTTGAGAACCTCAATTCCAACGTCGGCAAGGATTCTCTGTCCTTCAGTTGTTGGATGAATATCTCCCTCGATAATATAGTCTGCTTGATTTTCGTAAAATCCATTATATGCATCCGCAATGGAAATATTTTCGTGGTGCTCCTCCAATAGACTAAACTGTTTATTAATATCGGGCAATACCTCGGAGCCAATACCATGTAGGGGGTCATCAGTTTGAAACGGATTATAGACATTGTAAATAATGGGGAGCGAGAGTTCATCCTGTATTGTGTTATGCTAAGAGGCGTATCTTATTAATATAGGGGTGAAAAATGTGTGATAGTATCTCAGATATAGACTATCGTGAAGTAATCGAATTTTCCCTTGATCCGGTTATTATTCATACAGACTATAAAATTCTTTATATAAACAGGGCTGCTGAGGATTTGTTTAGAACCGATAAACAAAGTGTTATTGGAGCAAGTCCACTAGATATCTTTCAAGAATCCTCGAAGGTTGCGATTAAGCAAAGGATTCAATCTGCTTACCAAACTCCTGCAGCCGTTATTGAAGAAACTATATATAGAATGGACAAAACAACTGTAATGGTTGAATTATACTGTCATCCAGTTATGTTGGGGAACAATAATAAGGCCATTCAGACATATATACGGGATATTACAACCCGTAAAGAAAGCGAAAAAAAGCAGGACGAAATGATGAAGGAAATAAATGAATTATCCGCAACCATAGTGCCTATAATGAGCGACGTAGCCGTTCTTCCATTAGTAGGTAAGATAGATTTCGAGAAGGCTAGGATGATCTTAGAAATTATACCGGAGAAAGTACAGGCTCAAAAACTCAATTATGTAATTATAGATTTCTCTGGGGTATACGAGTTGGATGATATCGTGATAAATTATCTTTTTAAAATGAAACAAGTCTTATCTCTCCTTGGAGTACAGTCTATTATAACCGGTTTAAGGCCTCAATTAGCTATAGAGGCAACAAAGTTAAACATTAATCTAAGTGACATTCCTACAATGTCTACAGTAAAAGAGGCAACAGTTTATTTAGGAGTTAATTGAGAACAAAGGTAGGTGCATTTTATCCAAAATGCACATGCAAATCGTCCATAACATCGCTGGTTTATATTTAATTCACTACAAACCCCGGAATATTCCATGATAAAACATGTACACGCAACTCCTATCCTTACCTTGTTTTTCGACAATTCAAGTGTAAAGGATATCGGAGATTGCGTGTTTTTATAGCTAATTTTTCTAAAACCCAACAAATAGTGTAGAGCCAAATAAAATAACCTTCGTAGGAAAACGGAGGTATTTTTAAAGCTGTTTATCTTTACTCCGGAATGCCAATAGTGGCTCCGATCGTCAGTTTATTAGGGTCGGAATAAGGGTTTTCTTCCTTAAGGTCATCAACTGTCACACCTTCATACTGCTGGGCAATGCTGTAGAATGTTTCACCTTCCTCAATTCTGTGAGTGAATGGACCGTCTACATAACCTGGGTCATCAACTCTTTCCAGTAAGATTTCAGTTCCAACTGGAATTGCATCAGGGTCAAGACCATGGTTAATATTGTTTAATTCGTCTGCAGTAACTCCATCATATTGCTGGGCAATGCTGTAGAATGTTTCACCTTTTTCCACAGTGTGAGTTTCTACTCCGTCAAAATCACCTGCTCCGTCGTCAGTCTCAAGCATAACTTCCGTGCCAGGAAGAAGATAGTACGGATCAAGCCCCTGGTTCAAGTCCATAACTTCTTGATTTGTCATATTATGCTCCTGAGCGATGCTCCAGAAAGTATCACCATGCTCTACTGTTGTAGAGGAAGTCGTTGTAGCTCCTGCGGTCAAACCACTTGCTCCAAACACCGCACCAGCTGCAAAAATAGGGACGAGTACTACCGAAGTTTTCTTCAAAGTAATCTCCTCCTTTTAAAAGACTATATAATCCCATTCCTATGACAGGAAGATGTTAAACGTATAATTATACGACTGCTTTTTCGTTCGGTGCCCTTATAAAGGGAATCAATGTTAACATGAATATACATACAGCGAACGAGTGCGTGTACAAAGGATACTGTTAAGTAAACTGTCCACCCCCTACTCATAGAAACATGTTTGAGGCTGGTTGGGACAATGATCTCGAATAACAAGCGAAGCTATGATACTAGGAGATGGATATAGGGGCACTGGTAAGTAAACAAGAAAGGAAGAGCTAACAGAGCCTAAAAAAATGAGATTAAAAAAGTTGACATTACCCTGTTTTCTTCATACCGAACAAGTATTACTAGAATAAATCTATCATTTTAATTGAATAAGAAATCAGTTTCCCAACGAAAAGAAGTAACTTGTAAGAAGAATATTGTTTTTGATGCAAACTATCTTGTCCTTGGCCTAGGGGATGTGCCCCCGTAGCCACACCAATTGATCCGCGTCATCGCTTGGTGACGACAAAATATAATCCCGCACGAACCTGGACACCTGAAAATGCTGTTGGAATTGGCGGAGCATAAACGTGCGTTTACGGAATGGAGGGACCGGTGGTTGTCAGTTTGTCGGGCGCACCATACAGATGTGGAATCGTTTCAGGCATACAGAAAGTTTTGAACCAGGAAAACCATGGCTTCTTAGATTCTTTGACCAAATTCAATATTATCCAGTAGAAGCAGATGAATTATTAAAACTCCGTGAAGATTTTCTTCGTGGAAAGTTTGAAGCCGATATTACAGAGACAACTTTTAAGCTTAGAGATTACCTTGAGTTTAGAGAGTCGATAAAACATAGTGCAGAAGGATTTAAAAGCCATCAGCAAACATCTTTTAATGAAGAAAGAGAGCGTTGGAGAGAACAAGGACTATCAGAATATATATCTGAACAGGAGGCCCCCGCTCAACAAGAAGAAGACCTTCCGGAGGGTGCCATCGCTGTATCCTGCTCGATTCCAGGAAATGTGTGGAAAGTTATGGTAACGGAGGACCAAAAGTTTCAAAAGGAGATACACTTATAATAGAAGAGAGCATGAAAATGGAATTTGTTATTGAAGCACCATGTGATGGATTTAGCCTTTGTATCATTAGGAGTGGATTTTTATGCAAATGAGTAATAAAGCAGGGAGAATGTTTTTCTTAATCACCGGCTTTGTACTTTTGATTTACAGTGTGCTCATTTGTTATGCCAGCATATCAACTGGGAATTTCTTTGTTGGGCATGAACTGGTATTAGCAGGTACAACGCTTATGACTTTTTCTCTCTCATACCTCTATCCACAATTTAAAGAGAATGATGAACGGTCAAAAAGAATACGAGAAAGAGGAATGTTTTTTAGTTACTTCTTTATTTTAGGTTATATGATTATTCTCATGCCGCTTTTACAATTTGAACTTGTTTCCTTAACTGGATATCAGACGGTAAGTTTGCTAGCAGCATTAACAATCATTACTGTATTCTCTTCATTTGTTGTCTTGGCCAAACGCTACTGACCTGGCTGCTTTGGTTTGTGTGATACATAGGAGACAAGAGTCATGTATGAAAAAAGTAGCCAAGGATTGGTAAGATCCTTGGCTACCTTTTTTTGTGTTTGTAGATGTTATTACAATCCATTTTTAATACTTTTTTAATATTTACATAAGGCCTCCTTAAGATTTTTCTTAGAGAATAGGTATTGTTCACTCTTCCAATGATACAATATGAAAAAATAAAGGGTGCAGGATGAACGTTTCGTATCCGATTGGGGGTTGCCAGTTGAGCAGTTCGAACAAAAAAGAGGGATTATTGGAAATGAAAAAAGACCTGGTTCTCGTAGTTGAAGATGAGGTAGAGATCGGGGATCTAGTCAAAGATTATTTGTTATCAGAAGGATTTGAAGTCCTTATTGCAACGGATGGTGAGGAAGGTATTCGTTTGTTTCACAAGAACAAACCCACGCTTATAGTCCTCGATATCATGCTTCCTGGACTAGACGGGATCGAAGTATTACGTATGATTCGGAAGGAATCCACTGCTCCGGTATTAATGATGACTGCCAAAAAAGTGAAACGGATAAAATTATAGGGCTTGGTATCGGAGCAGACGATTACATCACCAAACCTTTTAGTCCCAGAGAATTAGTTGCCAGGATCAAGGCACAGCTGCGCAGGTACAAGTATTACGGAGATCCCTCTGAAGGAAGGCACACGCTCAGCTTTAATGAGTTGGAGATTGATGAGAAAGGGTTCACTGTCATGCTGGCAGGGGAGGATGTGAATCTATCCGCAAAAGAGTTTCAGCTTTTGAAATTTATGGCTACATATCCGGGACAAGTTTTTTCAAAATCGCAATTATACGATCAGATTTGGGGTTATAACCATTACGGTGATTTGAACACAGTAACGGTTTATATTCGAAAAATACGAGAGAAAATTGAGCCCGATCCTGCAGAACCAATTTATATCAAGACGGTTTGGGGCGTAGGCTACAAATTTGACGGGAGCGCATGATTCATCATGGGGATCAAGACACGATTAATTATCGCCTTTTCATCAATCATCCTTATTCCCATCCTGGTGATGGCGGTTCTCATGTTCCTGTACTCTGAGCGCTAGAAGAAGCAGATCATATGGCGGATCAGACACTCTTGAAGATGATGAATGAAGTGAGAACGGAGGTATTCAGACACGCAGCATATATCGAAGATCGTAATGAGTTTTATACACGTATAGAACCTTTACTCAATGAGTATGAAATTGATTTGATGATTCATAGTGAAGGGGAAGAAGAACTTTTTCACTCTCGTTTGTTCATTGAGGACGAATGGTCGGCAGGCATTATTCCTGACCTAAACCAGCTTGATTTCCAGGTTATGTTGGACACAGGTGGGATATGGACCGTACTAGTAAAAGGACAAACGATGGGAACAGAACCTTTTCATACGTTGAATCAGGCGCTGACGCTCCTTTTATTTATTATAGGGTGCGGACTAATGACGCTGTTTTGCCTTATCATAGGTTGGACGTGGTATATCTCAAGAACTGTTGTCATTCCCCTTAAACAGATTTATCAGGCGACGGAGGAAATTAGAGAGGGGAATTTTGATTATCCGCTTCCTTATGGAAAAAAAGATGAGATTGGACGCTTCATAAGCGGTTTCAATATGATGCGTCACTACCTTAAACAGTCCATTGATAAACAGCAAGAGTATGAACAGAACAGAAAGGCACTTGTTGCCAGTATTTCTCATGAATTACGCACACCCTTAGCTTCTATCAAAGGGTATGTGGAAGGACTGCAGGATGATATTGCCCGAGATGAGGAAACAAAGAGAAAATATTTGAAAGTGATTGAAACCAAGACAAATCAGCTGGATCATTTGATTGAAGATCTATTTGAGTTTTCAAAGATAAACGTGGAGCAAATGTCTGTGAAGAAAGAGGTTGTCAATAGTCGAAAACTATTTACTCGAATTCTATATGCTGTGCAATTGGACCTAAAGGAGAAGCAGTTTACACTCGTGGTGAAAGGACAGCAAATTCCTTCTGAATATATTGCTGTTGACCAGGCACGGATTGAACAGGTAATGAGCAATTTGATTTATAACTCTCTAAAGTATGGTGCAGATCAAACGGAAGTTTCCTTCGATGTAGACGAAGAGAAGGATCAACTGGAGGTTCAAGTCCAAGATAACGGATATGGTATTGCACCGGGAGATCTTCCTCATGTATTTGATCGGTTCTATCGTGGTGAGCATTCAAAATCTGGAGACAATGGTGGCACAGGCTTAGGACTCGCCATTTCCAAATCCATCATCCAAGCTCATAACGGTCAAATTCATGTTGATAGTCAAGTTGGAAAAGGCAGTTGTTTTACTTTTACTCTCCCACTGTGGGAAATAGAGGATAATGGTAAAGAAATAGAATAGATAGACATATAGGATAAAAGCAAGAAGGAGAGGATAATCAGTGAGTGAGCTGATAAATGGTTTGGAAATGATTAATTGGCAACTGCTCGCACCAATAGTTGTCATTCAATTACTATTGATAATCACTGCGCTTGCAGATTGCCTCAAGAGGGATAAAACTAATGGCCCAAAATGGATGTGGATTATGATTATTATTTTTGTCAACATATTAGGTCCTATCCTTTATTTTGTTATTGGAAGGAAGGATTAGCGATGTCATTAGTTACTGTGAATCAGTTAACAAAAAGTTATGGTAAGGAACATGCTGTACGTGACGTTTCTTTTGCCTTGGAAAATGGCAGGTGCACTGCCTTGCTTGGTCCCAACGGCGCAGGAAAAACCACAATTCTTAAAATGTTGTCAGGTCTATTGAAGCTACGGATGGAACGATCCAATTTACTAAAACGAAGGCCAGGAATGATAATAGGAAATACATCGGCTTCCTTCCTCAGCATCCTGTATTTTATGATTGGATGACTGGTCGTGAATTTTTAATGTATGCTGGGCGACTATCACACCTTTCATTTAATGAGGCGAAATTTCGAGCAGACGAGTTGTTAACTCGTGTTGGTATTGAAGAGGCGGGAAATCAACGCATAGGTAAATATTCGGGTGGCATGAAACAGAGGCTGGGAATTGCTCAGGCCATGATTCACCGGCCAGCTTTGCTAATGCTGGATGAGCCCGTATCTGCACTGGATCCTATTGGCCGCCGTGAAATTCTGCAAATGATGAAAGATTTGAAAAAAGAAACCACATTGCTTTTTCTACTCATATTCTGAACGATGCTGAAGAGGTTAGTGACGATGTACTAATTCTCAGGAAAGGATTGAAGGTTGCCGAAGGAAATATTCACGACCTACGCACTAAGCAACAAAAAGCCAAGATTCATGTTCAGGTGAAAGGTATGGCAGCTGATTGGTTACAAGAATGGTGGGGATGGGATCAGGTTGAGGATATTGAGTTTGAGGATGATCTAGCAAAGATTCGAGTTAATGATCTCGAGCAGGCAAAAAAACTCATGTTGAAGGATATTGTTCAGCAGGAAATTCCTCTTATCAGCTTTGAAGTTGCCCGGACTACTTTGGAAGACCTGTTCATGGAGGTGGTGAATCAATGAACCAGTGGATCCAGCTCTGGAAAAAAGAATGCCTGGAAATGTGGAGAAATTTCAAATGGATATGGGTGCCGCTTGTTTTTATTATCTTAGGTCTGACAGAACCATTATCTACATACTACATGCCGGTTATAATGGAAAGTGTAGGTGGATTGCCTGAAGGAGCGGTTTTTGAAATGCCTATGCCTTCCCCAGGCGAAGTCCTGATGATGACTACATCGCAGTTCAATATGTTGGGCATCCTGGTAATTGTATTGGCTTCCATGGGGTTGATTTCATCAGAAAGACGTAGTGGAGTTGCTGGACTCATTCTGGTCAGGCCTGTTCCCCATGCATCTTATGTAACAGCAAAATGGACAGGAATGATAGTGCTGGGGTGGTTATCATTATTTTTGGGGTATTTGGCCAGTTGGTATTATACTAACCTCTTGTTTGGATCCCTTTCGTTTGGGTCATGTTAAACAGCTTCCTCCTTTACGGGCTCTGGTTTACTTTTATTATTACATTGACCGTATTTTTTAATGCCCTTTTCAAGGTTTCTGGTCTTGTCGCATTTGCGGCTCTTACCTCGGTCATCGGGCTTTCAATCACTACAAGTGTTCTTGAACAATGGATGACATGGAGCCCGGCAATGGCGTTGGACCTTGTAGGAACGATGGCAATGGAAGGCCGATTAGATACAAGCTTCGCTCTCGTCTTAGTTGTAACATTAGTGTCGGTCATTGCTTTGTTAGCTGCGGCCAGCTATGTGTTGAAGAATAAAGAGATGGCCAGTTAATAATCTTGAGGGATAGTAGATCGTACATAACACCTGAAACGGTTGTATTTGATTCCTCATAACAGTAGAGAGTTTGATTGCTGAAAGGAAGAGTCGTTTCTTTCTTAAATGCTATTGGAGCAGATTATTACTTGTTTCCACTAGTTCCAGACTATTTCTTATAATATCAGGAGCACAAACAAGGAGGGCTTACTATGACAAAGAAAAAGAGGGAGTTGTCACTGGAAGAACGCGAAGAACTACTTAGCACTTTGAAATCCCGTTTTGAAAAAATATGAACAGGCATAAAGATCTTGAATGGACGAAAGTTCAAGCCAGACTAGAAGAAAATCCTGAAAAACTATGGTCACTCAATGAAATGGAAGTAACTAGCGGTGAACCGGATGTAGTAGGTCAGGATAAAAAAACAGGCGAATTCATATTTTATGATTGTACAACAGAAAGTCCTAAAGGTCGCAGAAGTGTTTGTTACGACCAGGAAGCGCTGGAATCAAGAAAAAAACACAAACCAGAAAATAATGCTATTGATATGGCAACTTCCATGGGCATTGAACTTTTAACAGAAGAACAATACCGGTATTTGCAGAAACTTGGAAATTTCGATATGAAAACCTCCAGCTGGGTACAGACACCTGCTAGCATTAGAAAACTTGGCGGTGCCATCTTTTGTGACCGCCGCTACGATCATGTTTTTGTGTACCACAATGGTGCTGAATCCTATTATGCTGCCAGAGGTTTTCGTGGCTCGCTAAGGGTCTGAATGTTGTATGTACTAAGATGAAAATTGAGGAGGATGAATGCTATTATGATCCCTATATAGCATTCATTTTTTATAAATAAGGGAATTCGCTTTGAATTAACATTGTTCAAAACGAATTCTATATTATCTACATGTGTGTAAGAGAGTCTATGTTCTATTGCCATAACTATTGCTTTGTGTCCAATAGTAAGAAGGCAAACCAGAGGAGTGTTGGTAGGGGTGGGAATACTGAAGGGATGTTTGTTGCTTGTTCGAGTATCCTTCCTTGTTACAGTCTGAATAAGGGCCTATATACGTATTTGGTTTTACAGGTGCAGTTACGTTTTTCCATTCCTGCTGATCCATGCAATAGGTATGAGCCATTATGTTAGCGGGGGTAAATTTTAAAAGGTCAGAACCAAGAATTACTTCAGGAGTATGTGCGTCAAAAATGGCTAACAGGTGAGTATTATTCATAGTTGCTATTTCGTAATGCCACCACCCCTGTGGAACATTTGCCACTTGACCTGGCGTTATAGAATACGTCTGTAGCTGTTTTGTAAATGGATTTAACATGGAAACATTGGCAGCCCCGGAGATGCAATAAACAAGTTCAGCTGCATTTTGATGGTAATGAGGTTCAACCACATTACCATTGCTTAAGAAGATGTCAAGAAGTGAGACATTTTCCAAAGTATTTAATTGGTTAACTCCTAAGACGTTTATATAATTATTGGGATCTTTCTTAAACAAGGGGCTGGTATTGACATCAAATGTATACTGAGCTGTTGGTGACGTGTAATCAATAGGAGACGACACTTCCTTTCTTCCCTTCTTTCATAATATTTTAAGAACCTAGGCCATCATATGAATAGGCAAATAAAACAGTGATAAGTGTTTTACTAAGGACAAGGTAAGGGAGACCTTTGAAAAAAGTAAGGAGCATGCTATTTTCACTTGATAAAAAATGCGGGGTTCTCAGTCTTTGAAACTGAAAAATTCAATGAAACGAAGAAGGAAGGGATCCCGTACACTCTGTAGGGAGGTATTTACAATTATAGTAATATTACTCATATTAAGGGTATTTCATTTACTTCAGCAGCCAGTTTTTACTTGGATTAAGTGTATGGGTACGTTCACTCTTTACAATTCTTCCTCAGGTAGAACAAATCTTTTTATTAGAACTAAAGGAAGTGCAAGGAGTGGGTAATGGTATTGTGATAGCTAAACAGGCAGGAAAAAGAGGAGATTGTTGAATGAGTGAAGAGAGAAAAGAACTCTTATTTTTATATGGTGCTAGGGTATACCGGTCTTTTTCTTATGGGTCTTGCCACAATGAGATATATAGCTGTGTTACAAGATGGGCAGGGCAGGTAATATCTGTGTTTGGATTCCTGCTTATCGTCGCATATATTAAGCATATGGAAAAAAGACTTAGCATTAGAAAAAAAGTAATTGTTTTAACTAATATAATTTTTACAGCTGGGTTTTCTATAGTCTCATTTGTTCTTTATTTTTGATTAAAAGAATGTAGAGTGTTTAATCAGTCAAACGTTTATGGCCGAGTATGGATCCAGAACTTTCATAGGAGCGATAGAATGAGAAATCTAAGAGGGTTAACAATGAATGTGCTAGGCGTGTTTTTCGAGGAAGGTCCTCCCTCACAAAAGATCAGTCGGTCGTCAAAGAAAGCAACTTCATTAACTTGTTTATTTTTTGCTGCAGCGTTGTTCATTGATGCTATTCTCAATATATTTTTATATAATGTTATCCTGTCTTCTTCCTTTGTTATCCTTGTTTTCGGGTTATTACTCTTCTTTGGGTGTGATTATACAATATCCAGAAAAGAGAGTTAAGAGATCCTCTATAAGATTTATTACCTTATTTGGGAGGAAATGAAAACAAGCCCTGGAGAATCCCAAGGCTTGTACTCTTTCAATAAGCTTAAAATTGAAATAAAAACATATACAGTACAAGAAGTCCGACGGTAGATATAGAGGAAATCGTTATTATCTTACGGTCTTTCTTTCTAACTCCAACTAAAACCATAATAATGGCTAAAAGCAATAGAATAGTAATGAAAATTTTCATTTATGTACCCCTCCAGCACGCATTTGCTCTGAGTGTAACATACATATCTTCAGCTGAAATAAAACCAGCATCAGATGTCGAAGAATGCTCACCTTTTAAAACTTCAACTTATTTTTCAAATTATTGATTCTTCCATGTTTGATACCTTAGTAAGGAACGGTGATATCAGAATCATGGACACACCAATTAATAACATGATCACAATCGTTAAGTACCATAAAGGAAAAACCATATTCAACACCATGGGTGAGAGGGTGAAAAGTGACATGACAAACGACAATTTTTTGTCTTAGCTGTAGGATACTGTTTTGCATTACAGTAAGGGCAAATCAGGGCAGTATTTTTTATGGAAAAACTTCCTTTTAGCGTTTCTTTCCATGCCCACTTTGCGTAACAGTTTTGACAAGTTGGCATTTTATACCTCCTCTAAGAAAATAACTCAAATATATACTCAGACAAAGTGTATCATAAGCCCTTCAATATGTTATTTAAAAAACTCTGGCCGAGAAATATAATAGCTGCAGGTATCACATGATCGTAAAAAAAAACAAAAGAAAAGGGCGGTAAAAATGAAACAGAGTAAGAGGAAGCGATTTTTTATAATAGGGGTTTTGTCGATTTCACTCTTGTCACTATTTTTAGTTACTCCAATTTTCAGTTACAACGGTTATCTACAAACCAAGAATGAATGTATAGAAAATAATAAAACGATAGAGGAAGACCAGGTAGGGTTGTTGGGGCTTAGTTGGTCTATCACTTGTAAGGAAAAGTAGAGAGCGGGGGAGTTGTAAAAAAACCCCTCTTACATGAGCGGTTCGTATGTAAGAGGGGGGAGTACAATCTATTAACATTCAGCAATCATTCTATCATTCTAGTTAAGGTCAAAACGATCGGCATTCATCATCTTAACCCAGACATCGATAAAGTCCTTCACAAACTTCTCTTTGTTGTCGTCTTGCGCATATACTTCTGCAACGGCACGCAGAATAGAGTTGGAACCAAATGCGAGGTCCACTCTTGAAGCAGTCCGAACAACCTCACCTGTTTTGCGGTCACGGCCTTCATAAATGAGGCTGTCTACAGGCTTCCACTCAATTCCCATGTCCAGAAGGTTCACAAAGAAGTCATTCGTAAGTGTTCCGACACGGTCGGTAAAGACGCCATGCTTTGTGCCGCCGTAATTAGTTCCCAACACACGCATCCCGCCGACAAGGACCGTCATTTCTGGAGCTGACAAGTCTAACAGCTGTGCCTTGTCTACTAAGAGTTCTTCTGGGCTGACACTATACTCTTTCTTCTGGTAGTTTCGGAAACCATCCGCGAAAGGTTCTAGCACTTCAAAGTTCTCTACATCCGTCTGCTCTTGGGTAGCATCGCCTCGTCCTGGTGTAAACGGAACGATCACGTCAACTCCTGCATCCCTTGCCGCTTTCTCCACTGCCGCCGTTCCGCCTAATACAATCAAATCGGCGAGACTGACATTCTTATCAAGCTGGCTTTGCAGGCCTTCTAACACGTTCAGCACTTTAGAAAGCTTTTCAGGTTCATTGACTTCCCAGTCCTTTTGAGGGGAAAGGCGAATACGTGCTCCATTCGCACCACCACGCATATCAGAACCACGGAAGGTACTTGCTGAAGCCCATGCTGTAGTGACAAGTTCGCTCACTGTAAGGTCAGTTTCAAGTATTTTCTTTTTCAGTTCTTCAATTTCTGCCTCTGTTAACTTGTAGTCTACAGCTGGAACAGGTCCTGCCAGATAAATTCTTCATCCGGAACTTCCGGGCCAAGATAACGGTCACGAGGACCCATGTCACGGTGAAGAAGCTTGAACCAAGCACGAGCAAATGCATCAGCAAACTCATCCGGGTTTTCATGGAAACGACGGGAAATCTTTTCATAATTAGGATCCATTCGCATGGCCATGTCCGCTGTGGTCATCATAGTAGGAACACGTTTGGATGAATCTGCTGCATCTGGAGCCATATGTTCCTCATCCTGATCAACAGGCTTCCACTGATGAGCACCTGCCGGACTCTTGGTCAGCTCCCATTCATATCCGAATAAAAGATCAAAATAGCTGTTATCCCATGTTGTCGGGGTTGGTGTCCATGCCCCTTCGATTCCGCTTGTGATGGTATAAGGGCCATGACCAGTGCCATGTGTGCTCTTCCAGCCAAAGCCTTGCTCTTCAATAAGAGATCCTTCTGGTTCTGCACCTACAAGGTCAGCGTTTCCTGCACCGTGTGCCTTCCCAAACGTATGACCACCGGCTGTAAGGGCCACAGTTTCTTCATCGTTCATTCCCATCCGTCCAAATGTTTCACGAATATCCTGGGCACTTCTAACAGGATCAGGTTCCCCGTTTGGACCTTCAGGATTTACATAGATTAAGCCATTTGCACGGCAGCCAGAGGATTCTCAAGCTCTCGGTCGCCAGAGTAGCGGTTATCCCCAAGCCACTCTGTTTCAGGACCCCAATTGACATCCTCTTCCGGGTGCCAGATGTCTTCTCGACCGGCTCCAAAGCAATAGTCTTCCCACCCATGGATTCAATTGCTACATTCCCAGCTAAAACAAGAAGATCAGCCCAGGAGATCTTGTTGCCATATTTCTGTTTTATAGGCCACAGCAGTCGACGGGCCTTATCAAGGTTACCGTTATCCGGCCAGCTGTTTAGAGGCGCAAAACGCTGCGAACCGCTGCCACCGCCTCCGCGGCCATCTCCCATGCGGTAAGTACCAGCTGAATGCCATGACATACGAATAAAGAATGGGCCGTAATGACCGTAGTCGGCAGGCCACCAATCTTGACTGTCTGTCATGAGATTTAGAAGATCCTTTTTCAGAGCTTGATAGTCCAGCTTTTTAAACTCCTCTGCATAATCAAAATCTTCTCCCAGTGGGTTTGTCTTCGTATCATGCTGATGAAGAATGTTTAAATTCAGCTGATTTGGCCACCAGTCTTTGTTTGTCGTTCCGCTGGAGGAATTTCTCGTAGAACTTCCATGTGAAAACGGACATTTTGCCATGTTTTCATTGTCTTTCATTATAAACGTTTCCCCTCTCTATTTTGAATTTACAAAATGAACAACCTTCCTATTTATGAAACTATATTACGGAAGTAATATTCATTATTACATTGTAATTATAATAAATTATTTCTTTAATTAAAAACAATATGCTTTAAAAATACTTAAAAAATTACTCAGGTAGGAAATAGACAGTTATTAAATGACTCCAGGAGGTATTTTAGAGCAGAGCAGAGGAGAGGAGAGGGAAGGGAACAAGAAGATCTGTAAACATTTATAGAAAATATCATCCTTATGATATGGTGAAGTGATTAACTGTATGACCTATTGTATGGAGTCTTTCTTTCTACTTGAAAGAAGGAGAAAAGAAGAAGGAGTTATTCGGACTTAAAAGGATAGTGAGCAGAAATTAGTATCAATTTCTTCTCTATACCCCTCACATTCTTTGTAAAACTTATTCAATAATTCACACTTCCTCTTAGTAAATTCACTAAGGAATGACAGTGAGCCCACGACGCCTCAAAAAAGAGTTCATTCGAAATTTCTAAAACAAACCGAACAGACGAAGCAGCTTAAATAAATGCTTCGTAGTAAGGAATAAACCTTTTTCTAAAAGCATATAATCAATAAACGAAGAGTTCATCCATAGGTGGTAAACTTTTTTAATTATAAAAAAGTAAGCTAAGTGTGAAATCAATTGTAATAGCCTAATAAAGTGCAAAATAGCTGTCATCGGTGGGTAGCGGTATAAAAGAGAAGGATAGTGGGAGTATGATCCTTGCTATTACTAAGTCGGAGAGGGCGCATTTACAAATCGTAATCATTACGATATAATAGGAGTGAATATCGTAATGATTACGATTGCGATTAAAATTCGGATTAACAGTAGATTCAGGTGATGCATTGAAATAATAGTAGGAACTTAACCTATAAAATTTCCAATAGCATGTGACTGCGTTCATAAATACAGATGGGCAGAAATACAAATAGAAAACAAGGAAGTAACGCGTACTACTTTTAATAAAAAAGAAAGTGGTTTGGTATTAAATGAATAACCGATTGCATTTAAAAAATTTCTTTGAGTTGCATGTAAAAGAGAATAAGAGATATTGCTTCACTGTGAAAAACACCATTCATTTGATGGACAGCCAATTTATAATTAATGAAATATTAGACAGTTCTCTAGAAGAGCTAGAAGATATTAAAAAGATAATCGAAGACAGGAAAATCGACGAAGAGAGTATCCATCAGTTTTTAAGCCACCTTGCAATCCTTTATTCGGTGGGAAATCAAAAAAAGAGCAGCTAAAAAATCACTTCATTCTATGCACTAGAGAAATATGATGAAAGCAGGCGAGTCAGATGACCACTCATAAAAGAGCATATGATTCCTCTGCATGCAACTTCAGCGAACATTCTGGAAAATAGGGGTATAATAAAAAGGGAATCCATGCTATGGACTCTCTTTTTTCTTTATCTTTTGCAACGTTATCATATTTGTAAGATAAGCGATTGAAAAGAGGAGGATGATGAAAAGAAAATTCGCTTCTTTTTCCTGGTTATAGGGACCAAAAATGTATCGTGTACTTACCCAAAAAACGCACCCGCTTTTTGATCAATAAAATATTACTGGGGTAAGTGAACGGAATAGAAAAATAAAAGATGGTAATTTCTCAATTGATGGGAAGACAATCAATAAGATTCGGTGAGTTGTCAACCATGCGGCTCACTAGAAAGGAGCTTTTTCTTCTTTCTGTAACTCTCTATGTAATTTAATGCCCTGCTTATGAAAAGTAAAATGCTGACTTATAATGTGGTAATAATTGCTGTCTTTTCACTTTGAACCTTTACTATTACATTAATTAAGGAGAGGAAACCCAATAGAAACAAAAATAACCTCCTCACAGACAACCAATGCATGACTTTCAAGGCAATCAAGTTTGTTTATATCACTCTGACAACTATATTGATAGCACCGATCAAAAAAACAATCCCTCCTACAATCCTAGAGATCGTATAGCGGCTAACTTTTATTCCGAGCCATCGTCCTTGATCTCCCTCTTCTTCAACAAATCCATAAATTAAAAAAGGGGTCTTGCCGCTCCAAATAATAATGCCCAGAATGATTGCAAAGATGTATGCATAGATACTCAAATCCATAGGAGTCCTCCTAAGGTTATTTCAAACTTACTAATCAAGTAGAACTGATTCATAGTATATTTAGTAAAATTTATTAAATGATGTAGATACCAAGTCCTATTAATCCAACACCGAACACTATTACAAAAATTTTAGCAACTATTGGAGGAAAGACTTTAAATATAGGAGTTAAAACAATATCAACGAGTGGATCATGACTGGCCCCTAAATGTTCTTCTCTGTATTTCTTTAACTTAAATATTGCTGAATAAAGAACAAAGGCTCCCCATACAACAAATACCCCGCCTAAAAAATATTCCATTATGGTTCCCCACTTTCACTCTTTAAAATAATGTAACGATATATTGGTATTTTCTATTGATTTTTTTTCTTGGCAGCTGCTACTTGTTGTTTTGCAGTATTTTTATAAGTGATTTGTTTTTTCACTTTTGCACTATTTAATAGAATTGGAATCATCATAAGCCAGATAAAAAGTAAACTTAAACCAAGTGCAAATAGGATAGTATTGCCAATCCCCGGTATGTTTTTAACCTCTAGAAAATACGTAGGATTGACGTGACTTAATATTGAGGAGAGACCTGCAGCAATAAAATACCCAAAGGAGTCAAAGAAAAAGCATGCTACAACAAATAAATAAAATAGAGAGAGTATATAAAGAACAGCCATAACCTCCACCTTTCATAAATTAATAAAAAAGATAGATCCCATAAATACATATCAGGAAGTGGACACAGGTAACTCCTGGAAGAAGTTCAGCTTAAGCTGAGCATATGATAATACTAAAAGAATATACAAAGTGCCCTTACCTCAATAAGAGGTCTAATTTACATAGGAAATGCATTTCTCTCTTTGTTTAACCATTAGAGTGATAATATAATTCTTTTAGTTATAATAATAAGCAGATAGTTCTTTTTCCCAAGGAGGAGAACTTACTTGATTCATACACCGAATTGCAGTTACGGAAGCCTAAGAGGGAAGGGGGAAGTGGCGCGATACAAAAAAACTCAGATTTATTGATCTTTTCTATAGCGATCCTTATCAGTTAAGCCAAACAACTCATGAAGAACAACACTCACAAACGTAACTGCTGCTAATATGAAAAAGGTCCCTAGCGGCAGGTTAAAGGTAAATATCATAACGGAGAAAATGAGAAGTATAATGTTTTTCACATTATATTTCAACAAAGACCTTTTACGGTTTTTCTTTGGGATCAGATATACCTTTTTTGTGTTCTTTTATTGTTTTATTGTTAGGATTATAAATCCCACAACAACCAAAGAAACTTAAAAATTCATCTAACTTCCTCCCATAGGATGCTAGTATAGTCTATAACAATAGTAAAAACACTTATTCAAAAATCCTTTTTCGTCTTCACATACATAGTGAAGCCGAAAGGTTTTTCCGTGTTTCACCATCCGCGATAAAACCATTCTTTTGTTTGTCTGGAATCAACGAGGATGTACTTCCAATCCCTAACCTCATTAATACGTTAGAATGTTAGATAACTTAAAGGATTATAATCTTGTTCTTGGAAAGCAACTATGAAGGAGTAACTTTTGAAAAGTATTGAAGAGACAGGTTTTATACTACAGATATCGATATCACGGCGGTTAATAAAGCGTTGATAAATGAAAATATAAAGTAATAAATTGATGATTTGAGGGTGTGAAAATGAATTACAAATTGTACGAATGGATAGGATACTTTATTGTATTATCTGGTCTTATTTTACAGTTAGTGACTGAATCTAATACCTATTACATAAGTCTTGTTATTATGTTTGTCGGTTGTATTATTTGCTTTTCTGCATTTTATTTTCAGAAAAATAAAGTGTAAAAAAGAAGGGTGAATTTAAGTATTCAAGGATAACCTTTTATAGGTATCCTTGATGAACTTATTAGAACGTTTCGTAGTTTTTTATTCTATCCGGTTCTAACGGAGAGGGAAAAGATAGCACCGGAGAATTAAAGACTTATTTTTTTAAAGAAAATGTTGACACGAGGGGCAGATTATTTCAACGGTGAACCTTGCGTGGCCGACTCCTTTCGTGTGGGCCGTTGTGGGGGGGGCGGAGCTATTCCATCCTGCTTATATTGGGCGTAGATAAGCTCTCAAATGACTGTCTTGAACACATGGGATGTTGACGTATTTGAGGTGTCTACAAAAGAGGAGTTGGAGATTTTTTAAAGAAAGAACTATTAGAAAAAGGATCGTTTCTCGAAGGGTGGAATCTTTCATACCATCCTATGACCAACCAAACGATTGTTTATCAAATGCCATACACTTTGTCTACGTACCGGGGAGTGTTTGGAGGAAAATAACAATACTCAAGGGGGAAGAACTCATGAGTGAACAAAATGTGTTAATTGTTGGCGGCACCGGGATGCTCAAAGGAACAGTAGAGTATTTTTTAGTGAATCGATCAAATACTTATGTGGTGGGAAGAAATCAACAAAAGTTTGCTTATTTAAAACAATCCTATAAGAAGTTCCCAGGTAACTTTATCCCTCTTTCTTTAAATTATAACGAACAAAAATTTATTGATACCGTAAGACAAATAAAGGAAAATAGAGGCCACCTTGATGTATGTATTTGTTAGATTCACGGTAAAAGTCATTCTTCGGTTTATGAACTTGCTGAGCTATTAAATGGAAATGACAAAGCAGTATTTATTAGGCTATTAGGGAGTGCTGCAGAAAATCCGGCAGCAAAGACGGATGAAAGAGTGATGTTCACCAAAAATTATCCTAACTTAAATTATAAGGAAGTCATTCTGGGATTTGAATTTGAAAATAACCATTCACGGTGGTTAACCCAGAAGGAAATATGTGATGGAGTGATTTGGGCTTACAATAACAAAGGCAGCCGCTTTATCATAGGAAAAACTGAGCCTTGGTCACTCAAACCGTGATTCCTACGGCAGGAGGAAAAATGTAATAAAAGGAACCCTTAATCAGGCCTAATACGATCTAACGAAGGAATTACTTAAATAAGTTACATAATGTAAGTTATGACAAGGGTGGAAGATGACCGGTAGTTAGGATGGTTAAATTGATTTTTCTAGTTTACATAATATATATTATAGGAAGTTAAATAATTGTTTGTTTTCATGTCTCATTAAAGTAGTAATCTTAGGATATTGAGACAGAATTTAAAAATTTGTATTAATAAAGCTACTTTTAATAAAATTTTCCTTGCTTAAGTAACGATTTTTTTTATTTTTTAAAGATTTTTTCACTTTTTATTAAGGTTTAACTTTTTTGTTATTATCGTGAACTAAGTTGCAGGCCTTTAAACTATCGTTGACTTTTTCTAAATGGAGCCTCAGCTAAAACAGCTCTTTGTTATTCTACTTTCTTGATCTCAATAAATCTTATAATACAATTGTTTTATTCTTGCTATTACTCTTTAAATCCTATCTTTGCCCCCCTCTTATTGTTGCATAAATAAGAAATATTCCTATTTAATCCTCTTACATGGTTTTATATTTATTGACCTCGCTTATCATCAAAGGATTCCTCATTCTGAACTTTCTTTACCCGCTCAGCAATCTGGCATCACTCTAACTTTCAAAACGTTCACGGAGTCATCTGTAAGGCCACCCCTCTTCCATCTTCAAATGAACCACTACACGCATTAAACCCTTTGTATATGCTTTAAAGGTTTATTTTTTCCACAGAAAAATCCCCTCCAGGTAGATGATTAAGAACATAATATCATGCTCTCTTTTTTTCATGTCTACCTAAATGTAACCGTCAAGTGGAAATGAACATTTTTTGCTCGTTACGTTTGAGCACTTTTCGCTTGAAACAAAGATTCACGATACTTAATTCT
>NZ_BAXQ01000008.1:0-130878 GCF_001310615.1 Thalassobacillus sp. C254
ACATGGGCTTTTGGGAAGAAGTATTGTTTAATCTCTTTTTGGGAGGATATACGGGCTACTTTATTTTAATTATTTTTCAGTTTTATTTACTCCATGTTCTGTTGACAAAGCATCTGCGAAAGTGGAAGCCGAAGAAGGTACTTTTTTGGGCTTTTATCATCAATACTGCTTATCTAGGATTTTTTCATTTTACCGAGCCAGCCGCTGTTCCCCTGGGAGAGTATATATGGCTTAGAGGCCATTGGGTGCCCTTCATTGGTGGATTTTTTATTTTGTTTTAGGGTATTATTGCGGACGTAATTTTGAACTCTTGAAAAATAAAATTCAAAAGCATAAAAAAATAATTTTCATCTGGCCGACTGCTGCATTCCTGACGATGGCTGTCCTGGTCAGGGGCGATATTATTGATGTTGTTTCCTCAAAGCGAATTGATAATCTGGTGTATACTACCGGGGTGATTTTCTTCATCATTTTGCTGACGATGAAGGTAAGAAAGGTGCCATCGTTTGTTTCATTAATCAGCAGGCATTCTTTTCATATTTATTTGGTTCATACACTGTTTCTTTATTATCTGCCGCCGATTGAAGGCGTGAATCCACTGGCATACTTTCTTTTGGCTGCTGTCTATTGTGTACTAAGCTCTATTATTACGGCAAAGATTCTATTATCTTTATCTTCAGTAAGCAATCTCTTAATCGGAAAGCCAATTGTCACTCCGCAGGATTTGAGAAAAGCAAACGAAGGTACATCCTGATTTTTAATAAAAGAAAGGGGCACCAAAAGTCAGCCTTTTGGTACCCCTTCTTGTATACTTAATGATCCTTACTTTTCTTCATCTTTATCCTCTTTTGAATCATTTCTTTGCTTGGATCGTCTAACTAGCTCTTCAAGGATGTGAACAATTTCATCTTTAGAATAATCTCCACTTTCACTAGTTTCTCTTGTTTCTACAGAAGACTGTTCAGGTTCAGGGAGAGCCTGCTGCTCACTTAATTCATACTCTTCACTGCCTGTTTCTTCTTTTTTCTTAAGATCTCTGGCATAAACGATTTCCCCATCAGGAGTGACAAACTTCTTATTCATCGAGCGGGTTTCTTTATCAAACAGGCTGTATATGACAGGAATGACAAAGAGAGTAAGAAGAGTACTGCTGATAAGTCCGCCGATCACTACAATCCCCATAGGCTGCTGCATTTCTGTTCCCTCTCCGATAGCAAGAGCAAGTGGAGTGACCCCAAGAATCGTAGTAAGAGCCGTAATCAGGATTGGTCTCGTACGGTCTTTCACTCCTTCAATAATAGCTTCACGGGAAGGTAACCCTTTTTCTTTCTTCTGGTTGATATAATCAACCAGGACGATTGCGTTGTTAACAACAATACCTGCAAGGACAATGACACCAATAAGGGCGATCACACTAATCGGTGTTTGAGTAACTGTTAAGGCAAGCATTACTCCAATAACAAAGAGTGGCACAGTAAACATAATTACAAACGGATACTTAAAGGACTCGAATTGGGCAACCATCACAAGGTAGATAAAAATCAGACCTAATGCGAAGGCCAGCGCCATATTTTCAAAGGCTTCATTCATAAGCTCTTCGTCTCCGCCGATGACAAATTCTGCTTCATCGTCCAGCTCGATGTCGTCAAGGATATCGGCTACCACAGCAGAAGTTTCACCAAGCGTACCGGATGATTCATAGACTACATCAAAATCCACAGCTGGTGTCATGTCAGCCCGATTAATCGTAGCTGGTGACTCTCCTTCTTCAATGGTTGCGACATCAGCTAGTGTGATATATTCTCCATCCTGGTTTTGGAGCGAAAGGTTTTCAAAGTTCTCAATGCTTTCAAGTACTTCATCCTGGTAACGGACATTGACTTGATAAATATCGTTATCTTCAGTTTCAATGGCTGTTGCTGTCTGCCCATTCGTTGCGTTATTAACAATCTCGGCAATTTGAGCAGGGACTAATCCCTCTTCTAAGGCTGCATCTTCATCTATGAGAACTTGAAGCTCTGGTGCAGTGTCTTCAAGGCTTGTCTGCACATTACGGATAATGCTTTCATCTTCAAGCTCAGCGACAATTTCCTCAGTTACTTCTTCCAGTCTTTCTGAGTTTGGATCATGAATGCTGACTGGTACGTGTTTGGTTCGCCAAATCCGGCTTGAGCCATATCCATAACCTGAATGTCTGCTTCATCATCTGCATTTTCAATTTCACGTTCAATGGATTCTGTAAACTCAAAGGTTGAGACATCCCGATCACTGCCTGGAACCATTGTTACGATAACCTCGGCAATGTGAGAATTAGAAGACACACCTCCCATTTGGCAGTAGAGCCAATTGTACTTAAATAATGTTCAACTTCATCGTAATCTTCTAGGAGATCTTCAATTTCTTCCACAGTTTCCTGCGTACGGGCAAGGTTTGTGCCATGGTCGAGTTCCACCTCTATAACAAAGAGGCCTTCATCTGAATCAGGCATAAAATCAGTTCCAACGGCCGTAAGACCGGCACCGCCCGTTACAAGGAGGATAAAGGTAATGAGGAGTACAACGATCCGGCGTTTTAAAGCCAGGATACAGACCTTTCAACTCCTTTGATAAATCTGGAATTTCTTCTTTTTTCTTCTGTGTTTTCATCAGGTGCCTTAAGAATTCTGCTTGCAATCATTGGCACAACGGTAAGCGCGACAAAGAGAGAAGCGAATAAACTAAAGGCGACAGCGATAGCGAGGGGAGCAAACAAATCTCCCACAAGACCGGTAACAAATACAATGGGAAGGAATACAGAAACAGTCGTTAAGGTCGAAGCGGTAATCGCTCCTGCTACTTCCCTTGTTCCATCGGACGCCGCCTTTTTTGGTGTCTTTTTCATCGAAAGGTGGCGGTAAATATTTTCCACGACAACAATGGAGTTATCCACCAGCATTCCGATTCCAAGCGCTAAACCACCAAGGGTCATGATATTCAGCGTAATGTTGGTAAAGAAAAAGAGCGCAAAGGTTACGATAATGGAAAATGGTATGGCAATCCCGATTATTAATGGTGTTTTTAAGTTTCTAAGGAATGCAAACAGGACAACCATTGCAAGGACTCCCCCACCTACAAGAGCGAGCACTACATTATCGATGGCTTCCTGTATATAATCGCCTTCACTGTACAAAGTCATGACTGCCAGGTCTTCATATTGTTCCTCTTCAAGAAGTTCATCAAGTCTGTCGTTAAAGTCTCTTGCGACCTGCGTGGTATTGGCTTCAGATTCCTGCATCATATTAAGCTGCATAGCCGCTTCCTGATTAGCCCGGGTAATGACTTCCCTATCTTCTGTTTCAAGGGAGACAGAAGCAATATCTGCTATCGTAACCTCGTCCCCTGTCTCAGGTTCACAGTAACGACCAGTTCCTCAATATCTTCCCCGGAAGTCAGTTCACTAAGAACACGTGTAGTGATATTTCGTTCATCATCTTGTACGACTCCACCAGGCATTGCAATGTTATGTCCTTGGATAACATTGACCACGTCTTCCTGTGAGACCCCGGCGTCTTCTAGTTCCTCTTCCTCTAATACGACCTGGTACTCTTCTACAAGAGAACCGTTTTCTTCTATATCAGCAACACCTTCTATACGCTGTAATTCACGTTGAAGGTCAAATACATCATCCTGAAAATCAATTACTTCATCACCATCAGAGCTGACAGCAAGCTGTATGCTTGGGAACATGGAGGGATCAAACTGCAAAAACGCAGGGTTTCCGGCCCCATCAGGCAAGTCAGCTTGTGTAATGGTAGTAATAATATCATTTTCTACGTCAGATATAGAGGTATCCCACGAAAACTCAAGAATAATAATGGAAGAGCCTTCGGTTGATTGGGAGGTCATGTTATTCAATCCGGAAATGGTTGATAAATCACTTTCCAGTTCTTCAGTAACATCATTTACAACTTCCTGTGGCCCCGCACCGGGATAACTTGTTGCTACTGCTGCTACTGGCGCTTCAACGTCAGGAAAAAGCTGCAGTGGCAGTCTGCTTAACGAAACAAGACCTAAGAGAAGAAACAAAACCATAATTACTATGGTAAATTTAGGCCGTCTAATCGAAAAATCAGAGAGTTTCATAAGTATTATCACACTTCCTTTTAGAGATAGGGTTTATTTGCTTTGATTAGAGTTCATTCTTTTGATCCTCTTCTAGTATGAGATTTTCTATTTTGGAGAACAGGTTGCGAGTTTGTCTCAGTTCGTCCAGGTCAATTTTAGAAAGATACTTCTCCACTAGTATTTCCTCTAGCTTTTGAATTTCTTTCTTATACTTTTCACCTGCCTCCCCAGGAGTTAAATTGATTTCCCTCCGGTTGTCTTTATTGATCGCCCGTACAATGATATCCTGCTCTTCAAGCTTATTTAAAGCTTGGCTCACAGCGCTTTTTGAAATATTAAAGTTGTCTGCAATATCAGCCATCGTGGCATTTTCATTGGTGAAAATATACATAATGATGGCTTCCTGGCGTTTCGTCAGGCTGACATCTGGAATATGCATCTTTCTGATAAGCTCCCGTTCGATTCTTTTCAGTGAATCGGCCATTTCTTTAAATAGCTCTTGATGCTCTTTCATGGACTCCCTCCTTAGATTGGATTTTAATAATCAATTTAATAAATTAATAGTAAAGAAACCTAACAGTTTAATTTCTTAACGGTTATACTCTACCATGAAAAAAATAAGAAACCAAGAAAACAAGTGTGAGCATATTGTGAATGTCAGGTACCATATTTGTTGAGAGCGTTTTCCTATACGTGAAAAGGTGTATAGCCTACAATAATGGGTAATTCTTAACAGTGGA
Organism: Thalassobacillus sp. C254; assembly: GCF_001310615.1. Lineage (NCBI taxonomy): Bacteria > Bacillati > Bacillota > Bacilli > Caryophanales > Bacillaceae > Thalassobacillus > Thalassobacillus sp. C254. Next base: position 4,844 of record NZ_BAXQ01000008.1, read on the forward strand.
AAGAGAAAGGACGTGAACGCATGGAAAGAAAAATTAAAAAGGTGTGGAGTGTCACACACAGGCAGCAAGGAGAGAATCATAAGCAGGGATGGGTACTTGAGCCAGGGAACTGGGCTGAATTTGATCCCTTTTTGTTGATGGCAGAGGATTGGTTCAAGAAGGGAACCTTTGGATTCCATCCCCATCGAGGAATGGAAACCGTAACGTATGTGATTGATGGGGAACTGGAGCATAAGGATAATAAAGGCGGGCAAGGAGTACTTAAAGGAGGAGACGTTCAGTGGATGACAGCGGGAAGTGGTATTATTCATGCAGAGGAGCCGGTTGAAGGAAGTACGGTACACAGCCTGCAGCTTTGGGTAAACCTGCCCTCATCCGAAAAAATGACAGAGCCGAGGTATCAGGATCTTTATCAAAAGGATATGCCTGTGAGAGAAGAAGACGGAGTAAAGATACGTGTTTTTTCTGGCACGTATAAGGGGCAGAAAGCTTCAACAAAAAACCATGTACCCATTACGATGCTTGAGCTTGAGATTGATGAGTATGCGAAGGCTGCCCCTGAAATACCAGCGAGCTATAATGGATTTTTATTCATCTTAGAAGGAAAAGGGACATTTGGAAAGGACAAAACAACAGGAGGAAAAGGGGACGTTCTTCTCCTTGAACAAGCAGGAGAAAGAACAGGGGAAAGCACTGCCGTTTCCATGGAAAGTAATGGAGAGAAGCTGAAGGTACTCCTTTATGCCGGGGAACCGGTAAAGGAGCCAATTGCAGCCCAGGGACCCTTTGTGATGAATACCCACGAAGAAATCAAACAAGCGTTTGATGATTATCGAAACGGGAAGTTTTAGATCAAACGACCGGGTAAAAGATGTGCGTCATAACAAAAAAGCAGGAAGCAGTGATACGGATAAAAATTTCTGACAAGAAGAATACACATTTACTTGCAGCATCAAGTGAATTTGTCGGTATGATAAGACATAATCACCCTCGGCGGTGAGGATGTCTTTTCTTTTTACCGTAAAACGGGTATAGGAAGAAAAGAATGTTTGTGGGTTGCTTTTATAAAATGGTCACATATATATTGTATATCCTGATAGAGGAGGAGATTGCAGTGAAGGCTGCTCAGGACCTGGCAGGTAGTATAGTATTTTCCAAGGATAAAAGGGGAATGTATATTGTTAAGTCATTTGCTCCTGAATTAAAAGTGATTGGCATTGGGCGAAGTGCAGCTGCTTTCAGAATACGTGAGACAGACAAAGTAATTAAAGTATTTTTTCCCGAATATACCCACATAGCCAAAGAAGAAGCTGAAATTTATCAGTTGCTGGAAGGGAAATCTTATTTTCCCTGTCTTTATGAGTGGGAGATAATTATCTTGTTGTAGATTATATAGAGGGAAAAACCTTGTTTTCCTGTTTAACAGAAGGGGTTCTTGTGACCTCCGACCAGATTAAGGGAGTTGATGAGGTTATTTCTTACGTAAAGAAGAAAGGGTTAAATCCGTCTGATATTCATCTAAATAATATATTAGTCACCCCAAAAGGGGAAGTGAAAGTGATCGACCTTGCCAGGTTCAGAGAGACAAAGGATTGCCGGCAGTGGAGTGACTTGAGATATGCTTTCTACCATTATTACAGCCGCCCATTGTTTCCTAAAAGGCTTCCTGAATTCTTCCTGAATTTCATCTCATCCTTGTATAAAAAGAATATCCTGCGAGTAAAAGGGCTGTAATCAGCCCTTTTATTTTTTGCATAAAAGTAGTTAAGAAAAAGGAGCACGACGATTAAAATACCATTTTAGTAGGGGGACCACCAATAAAATAATAAATATAATTCTGGTTAACTGAAGAGTGATTACAGCTGGCGGATCAGCATCGATATCCTCGGCCAGGAGAATCATCTCAACAATGCCCCCTGGAGACATACTGATCAGGGCAGTGGAAAGAGAGAGGTCAGTGAAAAGAGTCAGAATATACCCAAGGCCAAAAGAAACTGCAATTAAAATAAGTGAGGCGGTGAAATAGAATATTCCGTATTTTCCTCCTGCTTTTAAATGGTCAAGATTTGTATTTTTCCCAAGGCTCGTTCCTACCATTACTTGAGCAGCAATTAATAAGGATTGGTGCAGAGGGGGGAAAGGCACTCCACCCGCATTCATTAGAAATATACATAGCAGTGGGAAAGCGAGAAACTTTAGCGGCCCTTTTTTTCTTACCATAATTGCTGCAGCGACGGGAATCGCATACCAGAAGTAGCTTCCTTCACCGTCAAAGTCCGGAGCGGGCATTTCTCGATCATCTGTATCAGCTTCAGAATCGGTAAAGAAATGCACGATAAGAAAAGGAACGATAAATAGAACAGCTAAGCGCCTGATTGTTTGAAAGATAGTAACTAATGACGTTTTCGCTCCTATACTGTCGCTCGATATTACCATTGTGTTCAGCCCGCCTGGGAGTGTGCTTAAAATGCTCGTCTTTGAGTCAATCGTGATCCATTTGGCAAAAAGAATGCTCATGCCAATACTAATAACAATTAAAAACAAGGACAGAAAAAGATAAGGAAGCAGATAAGAAGTGGTTCGTAATAACGTCTCCAGAGAAAAGTACAATCCAAAGAAACCACCCATAATAAGAAATCCTGTATTTTTTAAAGGACTCGGTGAATACATTGACCGTTTTGTGAGTGTCTGCCATAACATAACAAACAATAATGATCCCAGCAGCCAGGGCAGAGGAAAATTCAGCGCATAAAAAGCGGCTCCGCCAGCCGCACCAATGATGAACGTCTCTATTAGTTTTTTCCACGGGATTTGTCTCATAGGCTGTACTCCTTTGGTTGTTAAAGAGATATTTCCACTGAGTCCTCCTCGTAAAACGTTTTCCTCCCTGTTTATCTTTTATACTCTACCTTTCGACTGTCTCCTGTAAATTACTAATTGAAATTGATTATCATAACTAGTTGACATTCATTCTCAACAGGAGTAAACTTTTGCTTGTGAAGTTAATTGAAAACGATTATCAATTTCATGTGAGCGGGTTCAATTAACGAGAAGCAATAAATTTTGGCAATAAAGGGACATACCGATGAAGCTCAGATACTTACTTATTTTACTTATTATTCTATCTATCACATCACTATTTGTTGGAGTGTCAAGCCTGTCCATACTTAACCTATTTAATCTGAGTGAGTATGAGATGCAAATCCTGATGGCAAGCAGGATTCCTCGGCTCGTAAGTATTCTTATAGCCGGAGCGGGGATCAGTATTTGCGGGTTGATTATGCAGCAGCTGACACGGAACAAATTTGTGTCACCAACGACAGCAGGTACGATGGACGCAGCCAGACTGGGCATCTTAATTTCCATTCTGTTATTCGGCGCGGCTGGGTTACTGCAGCAGCTGGTATTCGCTTTTGGCTTTGCCTTGCTGGGAACCTATGTATTTATGAAAATACTGGATAAAATCAGATTCCAGGACACAATTTTCGTTCCTCTTGTCGGGCTGATGTTTGGAAGTATTCTCAGTTCCATTTCTACTTTTTTTGCTTATCAATTTGATTTGATCCAAAGTATATCTTCCTTTCTTCATGGTGATTTTTCCCTTATTATCCGTGGCCAGTATGAGCTTCTTTACGTAGCTGTACCGGTTATTGCTTTAACTTATTTTTATGCTGATCGTTTTACTGTCGCCGGCATGGGAGAAGATTTTGCAAAGAATTTAGGGTTAAATTACAGGCAGGTCGTTAACATAGGTTTAATGCTTGTAGCTCTGGTCACCGCATCAGTCGTATTGACAGTTGGTGTAATTCCATTTTTAGGCTTGATTATTCCTAATATTGTATCTATCTATCAGGGAGACAATATTAGAAAAAATCTATCTCATACAGCGGTCCTTGGAGCGGTTTTTGTATTGGCCTGTGACATCATCGGCCGCTTGATTATCTATCCTTACGAGGTTTCGATCAGCCTGACGGTAGGGATATTAGGAAGCGCAATATTTATTTACTTACTGATGAGGAGACAAAAACATGGGCTTTAAAGGACGATTGGTTATCCTCGCAATCCTCAGTGCTGCTTTGATCGGGGCATTTGTCTTTATAAATGTCGGCAGCAACTGGGACTACGTCCTTCCTAGACGAGGAATGGCTGTGTACGCCATGATCCTTACCGGGACGGCGATTGCTTTTTCAACCTTGATATTTCAAACCATCACAAACAATCGAATTTTAACACCAAGTATTTTAGGGCTTGATTCCCTTTACATGCTCATCCAGACTTTTATCATTTTTGTATTTGGTTCAATGTCCACCTTAATGAGCAGCAATATTAACTTTTTGCTTTCAGTCGGGTTAATGTTGATTTTTTCAGCACTTTTATACCGCCTTTTCTTTAAAAAGAATCAGCAGAATATATACTTGCTTTTGCTGCTTGGTATCATTTTTGGAACCCTTTTTTCCAGCTTGTCAGGTTACATGGAGATGCTGATAGACCCCAACGAGTTCCAAATTGTCCAGGATCGCTCCTTTGCCAGCTTTAACAATGTAAAAACAGATCTGATTTATCTTTCAACTATTTTAATAGTGTTGTGTGCTGTCTATGTTTCCAGGTTTGCAAAATACTTAAATGTACTTTCACTTGGAAGAGAGCATGCGATCAACCTGGGAGTTAATTATGATTATGTAGTGAAAAGGTTACTAATCGTAGTCGTTATCCTAATTTCTGTAGCCACAGCACTTGTCGGGCCAATTACATTTTTAGGACTGCTGGTGGTTAACGTCGCCTACTCCTTCATTAACACATACAGACATGGCTATCTAATTATTGGTTCCATTCTCATCAGTATCGTTGCTTTGGTCGGAGGACAGCTCGTTGTTGAAAGAGTTCTTGGCTTTTCCGTGCCTATCAGTGTAGTAATTAATCTAGTTGGCGGTACTTATTTCATTTATCTTTTATTAAAGGAGAGTAAAAAATGGTCACAGTAAACAGCGTTTCAAAAAAGTATGGTGAAAAAACAGTAGTAGAAGATGTATCCCTTACCATTGAGAAACAAAAGATTACTTCCTTTATCGGTCCAAATGGGGCCGGAAAAAGTACTCTTCTTTCCACAATCAGCCGTTTGATTGCAAAAGATGCTGGTGAAATTTTGATAGATGATGAAAAGGTAGAAAACTGGCAGAGCAAAGAGTTGGCCAAGAAAATCTCTATCTTAAAGCAGTCCAACAATGTCGCATCAGGCTCACAGTAAGAGAGCTTGTAGCCTTTGGCCGATTCCCCTACTCTCAGGGGAGGCTTAAAAGAGAAGACCATCGATTTATTGACGATGCAATTGAATACATGGGGCTCACAGAAATTGAAGATAAGTATCTTGATCAGCTAAGCGGCGGTCAGAGACAGCGAGCGTATATCTCTATGGTCCTTGCCCAGGATACGGAATATATTCTGTTAGATGAGCCATTGAACAATCTTGACATGAAACACTCCGTACAAATTATGAAAATCCTTCGAAAGCTTGTAAATGATCTGGGGAAAACCATAGTTATTGTGCTGCATGATATTAATTTCGCTTCTTGCTACTCTGACAACATCGTTGCAATGAAAGATGGAAAGATTGCTGGGATTGGCAAAAAAGATGACATTATCGACTCCTGTGCGTTGAAGCAAATTTATGATATGGATGTGGATATTAAAGAAATCAATAACAACAAAATCTGTGTGTATTACACATAATTGCTTTAAAACATAACGCATTAAAGGAGGAGAGGCGAGAGGCATCTAAAGGGCAAGCTGCAGACATGGTTGGTTTTACCTTATATCATAGGCTGATAAATTTTACTTAGAAGAGGTGTAGGAGAGAGATGAAGAAATTATCCTTATTTTTGTTAACCGCTTTGCTATTGCTTGTATTAGCAGCGTGCGGAACTGACGGAGAATCTGAGGAAGCATCGGGAGCTGTGGACGAAGGAGAAGCAGAGGAAGAGGCAGCAGAAGAAAATGAAAAAGCAGAAGCAGAGGAAGCTTCTGAAATCACTGTAACCCATGAGCTCGGTGAAACTGTTGTGCCAAAGAACCCTGAATCAGTTGTTGTCTTTGACTTTGGTGTGCTTGATACGTTGGACACGTTAGGTGTGGAAGGCATTACTGGGATCCTCAAGGGGGCAAGGTTCCTGAGTACCTTTCTGAGTATGCTGGAGAAGAGTATGAAAACGTAGGGACACTAGTAGAAGCAGATTTTGAAACTGTTCATGCCCTTGATCCGGAGCTTATCATTATTTCCGGCCGTCAATCAGACAATTATGATGAATTTTCTTCAATTGCTCCAACTATCTATTCAGGTGTAGATACTGGCAGGTATGTAGAATCGTTCGAAGAAAATGTTGAAGTGCTGGCTGAAATCTTTGAAAAAGAAGCAGAAGCAGAGGAAGCTTTGGCTGAAGTCCATCAATCTATTGAGGCGTTGAATGAAGAGGCAACAGCTGATGACGGGAAATCACTTGTGGTACTGGCCAATGAAGGAAGCGTAAGTGCATACGGACCATCCTCTCGTTATGGAATGATTCACGATAACTTTGGATTTGAGCCAGTAGATGAAAATATCGAATCATCCACTCATGGACAAAGTATTTCTTATGAGTATATTTCAGAAAACAACCCAGATTATATGTTTGTGATTGATAGAGGAGCAGCTGTTGGTGATGGAGATGAATCATCTCTAACAAATGTCATTGAAAATGAGCTTGTTCAAACAACAGAAGCATACAAAAATGATAAAATCCTTTATTTAGATCCAGAATTCTGGTATCTTTCCGGCGGCGGTCTTACGTCTGTTCAGGAATGGTAAATGAAGCAGCACAAATGCTAGAATAAAGGAAAAGGTCGGCCCAATGAAAATTGAGCCGGCTTTTTTTCTTTCAGGGGTGCCTGGCACCCTGAGGCTGTTGTAACAAATGAGTCAGGAAAATGCTGGAGAATCAGGTAGTGCAGCGGTTTGAAATATTACAGTAGCAAAGGGTGCCAGGCACCAGAGATGAAAATTCGTGATAAAGACATAGGAAGCGGGGAAAGTTAGTGCTAAAATAAAGAGCAGCGTATTTTTGAGTGATATTACACTCAATCACTCAACTATGAAAGTAGTTTTACAGAAGGAGAATGTACAGTGTTAAATTGGCGGAATATCGTGCCCGGTGTACTAATGGGCATAAGTGACTTGATCCCGGGAGTAAGCGGGGGTACGATCGCTTTGCTCGTGGGAGTCTATTATCGTTTAATAGCCGCAATAGACGGGATATTTTCCAGGGAGTGGAAGAAGCATCTCATGTTTTTAATTCCTTTAGGAACAGGTGTGGTGCTTGCATTGCTTTCTATGAGCCGACTCATTGAATGGCTCCTGGCTGATTACCCTCAGCCAACGTTTTTTCTTTTTTCTTGGGTTGATTATAGGGATCATTCCTTTTCTTTTAAAAGAAGTTGATTATAAAAAGACCTTTAAAGGAAAACACATAGCTCTCCTGCTTGCAGCTGCAGCCATTGTGGCTTCCACAGCTTCATAAGGGATGAAGAAATGTCTGCGGTGATGTCTAATTTAACTGCAATGGACTATCTTCTGTTATTTTTCGGAGGATGGGCAGCAAGCAGTGCAATGATCTTGCCTGGAGTCAGTGGTTCTTTTGTCTTTTTATTAATAGGAATTTACCCGACTGTTCTTAACGCCATTTCTACGATTAACATCCCTGTCATTATTGTCGTAGGGGCAGGAATTGCTCTTGGTTTAATCATTACAAGCAAAATTATAAAGAAACTGATCAGAAATTATAAGATAGGAACATATGCAGTAATGACCGGTCTGGTCACTGGCTCTATATTCGTTGTCTTTCCTGGAATAGAAGGAAGTATGTTTCTTTTCCTCATAAGTCTTGTAACCTTTATCGCTGGTTTATTTTGTTCTCTTAAGCTCAGTTCTCTCGGAGAAAAAGCAAAAGCTTCTCAGTTAAAGGTGACACGAGCTTCATAAATTTAAAAAGGAAAATTTTAAAGAATACTCTAACTTTTAAAGGAAAGTATGGTATTTTTATAGTAAGGCATAAAAAACAGAATACACAGAAACCACTAGGGGTGCTTTGAAAAAGCTGAGAATGACCGTATGGTCTAAACCCTATCACCTGAACTAGGTAATACTAGCGGAGGGAAGTGGCGTTAAGACAAGCCTGATAGTACAGGTATACTACTCCCTGTACCTGGCAGTCTTTGTATATATTATTTCGTATATGCGGCCACTCTTTTCCTAGAGTGGTTTTTTTAATGGGTGAAATTACTAATGTCCAGTCAAGAGCAGACCTTTTCATGAGAGAGGAAGGAGTGAAGATGTTGCACGAAACAATTACGCAAATTTTAGAGCAGGTAGACAGGAGAAAAGAAGAATTAATTGACCAGGTAGGTGACCTTATACGTTTCCAAACTCCCAGTCCGCCTGCCCGCAACACAAAAGAGGCACAGCACTACATAGCATCAAAGTTAAACAGCCTGGGGTTTGAGGTTGACATGTGGGATGTGTTTCCTGACGACCCGAACGTAGTAGGGACATTAAAAGGAACCCATTCTGGTAAAGCCAACAGTTTAATTATTAATGGTCATATGGATGTGGCTGAAGTCGGGGAAGATCTAACTCAATGGAAACATGACTTTTACTCCTGTTGTAGAAGACGGGCGGTTATACGGGAGAGGGACAGCAGATATGAAAGGCGGAATGGGAGGAGCTCTTTTTGCCGTACAGCTTCTTCGTGAGCAGGGAATCAGCTTGCCTGGCGACCTGATTTTTCAATCGGTAATTGGTGAGGAAGTAGGGGAAGCAGGTACTTGAATGCTGTGAAAGGGGGTATAAGGCTGATTTGGCAGTGGTTGTGGATACAAGTGATCTTCACATTCAAGGGCAGGGAGGAGTGATTACCGGCTGGGTTACAATAAAGAGCCCCCAAACCTATCACGATGCTACTCGCCGGAATATGATTCACGCAGGGGGCGGTCTATACGCAGCTAGTGCCATTGAAAAAATGACGAAAATCATCCAGGGCTTGCAGGAGCTTGAACGGCACTGGGCTGTAACAAAATCCTATCCTGGTTTCCCCCCTGGTATGACAACCATTAACCCTCTGTGATTGAAGGGGGAAGACATGCCGCCTTTGTGGCTGATGAGTGCCGATTATGGATTACGGTTCATTTTTACCCGGATGAGAATCATGAACAGGTTGCTAAAGAAGTAGAAGAGCATTTATTAAAAGTGGCCGAATCTGATCCTTGGCTGAGGGAGCATCCGCCGCTTTTTCGCTGGGGTGGCAAGTCGATGATTGAGGACCGGGGGGAAATCTTCCCTTCACTGGATATTGACCCTGAATCCAAAGAAGTGGCTGCGGTGAAACAGGCTCATCAGCGAATCTTTCAGACCATCCCTCAAACGGGGATGTCGCCTACCGTAACTGATGGGGGCTGGCTTGGGGATGCGGGCATTCCGACTGTTATTTATGGTCCTGGTGACTTATATAACGCCCATGCAGTTAATGAATCTGTTGAGATCGAACAGATAGTTCAATTTACAAAGGTCATGATTATTCTGATATACGAGTGGTGTCATAAAGAAAAATAGAAAGGATGAATGCAAATGAAATTTAGTGAACGCTTATACGAAAAGGTCCAGCCAATTTGGAAAAAGAATCATGAACACCCTTTTGTGCAAGGAATGGGAAACGGATCACTTGATAAGGAAAAGTTCCGCTACTATATGATCCAGGATTATTTATATTTAATAGATTACTCTAAACTCTTTGCAATCGGCACCGTCAAAGCAAACGATCTAAAAACGATGGGGAAATTTGCTGAACTTCTTGATTCAACGCTGAATACTGAAATGAGTCTTCACCGTCAATATGCAAAGAAGTTCGATATTTCTGAAGAAGAGCTGGAAAACGCAGAGCCTGCTGCAATGACACTTTCTTATTCTCATTACATGCTTCATGTCGGTCAGAACGAAGGGCTGGCAGAGTTAGTGGCCGCCTTGCTTCCATGCATGTGGAGCTATGCGGAGATTGGAAAAGAATTAAGCAAAATACCGGGAGCCGCTGAGCATGAATTTTACGGTGACTGGATCAGCATGTATGCGGACGATGAATTTCAGGAATTAGCGAAGTGGACCATTGATCTTCTTGACGATTTAACAGAAGGAAAACCTGAACATGAGTTATCTCGGATTGAGGATATTTTCTTAAATACAACCCGATTTGAATTTATGTTCTGGGACATGGCCTACAACCAGGAGATGTGGCCGGCAGATGAGTAGTCAAGCCGCACGGGATCATCTTTCTTTTTCCAATGTGTCTTTTTCTTACAAAGGAAAACCTCCATCTTCCTTATCTATCTTTGAAAACGTTACGGTCAGCGTCAAAGAAAAGGAATTTGTAAGCATACTCGGTCCAAGCGGCTCTGGAAAATCTACTTTTTTCCGTCTGGCAACAGGACTGGAACAGCCTGATACCGGAAGCATCTCTATTTCTCAAAAAGAAGAAAAAAACAGGCTGGGAAAAGTAGGATACATGCCGCAGCAGGATCTCCTGCTGCCCTGGAGGACGGTTTTGGAAAATGGTGTGCTGCCTATGGAGCTGCAAGGAGTATCTAGAAAAGAAGCAAAGAAACAGGTGCTCTCTCACATGAAGGAATTTGGCCTTGAAGGAAAAGAAAATGTGTATCCTCAGCAGCTCTCCGGCGGAATGAGGCAGAGAGTCTCCTTTTTACGGGCCATCCTTGGAGGAGCTGATATTCTTCTATTAGATGAGCCTTTCAGCGCACTCGATTCTATGACTCGTTTTATGATGCAGGAGTGGCTCTTACTGCAGTGGCAAAAGTGGGAAAAGACCATTATATTTATCACTCATGATGTGGAAGAAGCAATCTTTTTATCTGATCGAATTCTTATGCTCACTCCTCCGCCAATACAAACAGAATTTGAGACTATTGATGTCACTCTTCCCAGACCAAGAACAGAAGAAAGCAGAAGCAGCCCTGTTTTTATGGAGCTTAAACAGAGACTTCTGCAAAAGATGAGGGCAAGGATAGAGCTATGATTTCCGCCAGGTTAAAAAGCTGGGTATCGTATGGAGGAGCGGGATACTAGCATTGCTTTTCATTATGGGCTGGGAAATAGGTGCAAGGATTTACGATAAACCCTATATCCTCCCTGCGCCTTCTGGTATTTTAAGCAGACTTTGGGAATTAAGAGATGTGTTATTTACTGTGCACCTGTGGGCCACATTGCAAATTATCCTGATAGGACTTGGCATTTCAGTTGTATTTGGAACGGGCCTGGCTGTCCTTATGTCCAGGAGCCAGTTGGCCGAAAGGACTTTTTATCCAATCGTTATAGCCTCTCAAACGATTCCGATTATAGCTCTGGCTCCAATTTTTGTCCTCTGGTTTGGATATGACATATGGAGCAAAGTTGCTGTTACTGTACTGATAACATTCTTTCCTATTACCGTCAGTTCATTTGACGGATTGCGATCGACAAGCAGGGAAATTGAAGACTTATTGAAAACGATGGGAGCTTCATCCAGACAGATTTTTTTCAAAGTCCAGGTGCCTTCCGCCCTTCCTTACTTTTTTTCAGGAATGAAGGTGGCCGTTACGTTAAGCGTAATCGGTGCAGCTATTGGAGAGTGGCTGGGAGCGAGCGCGGGACTTGGATATTTCAGCCGCAGAATGATGACACAGATGGACGGAGCCGGTGTATTTGCCCCGATTGTGCTGTTATCTGTCCTCGGGATTCTATTATTTCTGAGCATTAAACTAATAGAAGCAGCCACAACAAAATGGAGGAATGTAAAATGACAAAAAGAAAACTACTCACCAGGTCACTGGCCGGAGCTTCAGCTCTTTCTCTCTTTCTGATGGCTGGGTGTAATGGACAGGGAGAAGAAGACACTGAGAGTCCGGAAGAAGTGACAAACAATGGAGAGGAAGAGGAACAGCAGGCAGGAGAAGAATCAAATGAGCTGGAGCAAATAGAGGTTATGCTCGATTGGTATCCTAACGCAGTGCACAGTTACTTATATGCAGCTCAGGAACAGGGATATTTTGCAGAGGAAGGTGTAGAGGTGGATCTCATTTTTCCAGCCAATCCTACAGACCCTCTGAATTTAGCTGCTACAGGGGAAGTAACTCTTGGCATTACATACCAGCCTGACGTGATTACAGCAAGGAACGAAGGGATCCCCGTGATTTCTGTTGCAGCTATTGTCCGTTCTCCTCTCAACCATATCGTCTACCTGGAGGACTCGGGAATAGAGTCACCAAGTGATTTAGAAGGAAGGCAGGTAGGATATCCTGGTATACCGGTAAATGAACCTCTTATTGAAACGATGGTTACAGAGGACGGGGGAAACATTGAAGAAGTAGAGCTGATTGATGTCGGGTTTGAACTTGGTTCATCTATTGTGACAGAACGGGCTGATGCAGTTATCGGGGCCTATATCAACCATGAAGTCCCTGTACTGGAGCATCAGGGACACGAAGTTGGTTATTTTGATCCAGTAGATTACGGAGTACCGGCATTTTACGAGCTGGTGATGGTTACAAATGAAGATAACTTTGACGAAAATGAAGACGTCATTCACCGTTTTTGGGAAGCTGCCAGCCGGGGTTATGAATACATGAAAGAGAATCCCGATGAAAGCCTGGATATTCTTTTTGGGCATGAAGACCAGGAAAACTTTCCTCTTGTCCGCGAAGTAGAGGAACAAAGTCTGGACATTTTGCTTTCTCTTATGGAGGAGGAAGGAGAACCTTTTGGCAGCCAGTCCGAAGAATCCTGGGAGGAAACCATTGAATGGCTGGCTGAAACTGGTTATATTGATGAACAGCCTTCCAGTGAAGATATCTTTGTAAATATCGCAGAAGAAGAATAGATATAAATAGAGCGTGTCCTCAGAAGTAGATTTGGGGATACGCTTTTTTTATGTTGTTTTTTGTTTTGATGTGAGCTTTCCTCACATGATTATTCACATATGAATAAACTATTCAAAAATGAATGAAGTATACTAAGTGTAATGATAAGAACATTTTGAGAACTAAGTAGTTATAGCCTATTCAAATATGAATACTAAAGGTGGTTTACATGAAAAAAGGATCACGGTTAGAAGAAAATGAAGCTATACTGCAATCATTGCTCGATGACTTTCTAGTGACTGATGCAAAAGGGCTCATTCTTAGAGTGAGTCATGCGATGAAACAGCTTTACGGCCTTGAAGAGAAAGATATCATTGGAGAGTCAGTCTATGAATTAGAAAAACAAGGAGTCTTTACCCCAATTGTGACTCCTTTAGTGAAAGAAAAAAAAGAGCGTGTAACGATTATTCAAACAGCGAAGGAAAATAAGAAGTTTCTTGTCACTGGTGTGCCGGTCTTTGATGAAAAAGGAAGGCTTTGGAGAATCGCGACCTATTCTCATGATGTAACAGAGCTGGCTAACATGAAGGATTATTTAGGAGAAATGGAAGATGAAATGGAAAGAGTGAAAAATGAAATACAAATTCTCAGAAATCGTTATTTCCAGGAACACGGCTTTATTGCTCACTCACCTGAAATGAAAAGCTGCCTTGATGTGGCTCATCAAGTAGCTTCCGTAGATGTAAACGTTCTCCTGCTAGGCGAATCGGGAGTAGGGAAGACCCAGCTGGCAAAAATGATTCATCAAGAAAGCCCTCGAAGAAAAGAGCCATTTATTGAAGTGAACTGCGGCGCCATACCTGATTCATTGTTTGAAGCAGAATTTTTTGGGTATGAAGCTGGAGCTTTTACCGGTTCAAGCCAAAAAGGAAAAATTGGCTTTGCGGAACTGGCGGAAGGGGGGACTTTGTTTTTAGATGAAATCGGGGAACTCTCCCTTGCTCATCAAGTAAAGGTATTAAAGTTTATCCAGGAAAAAACATTTTACAGGGTGGGAGGAAATAAACAGAGAAAGGTCAATTTCCGCCTTATCTCAGCTACCAACCGTCCTTTGGAAGAGCTGGTAGAAGAGAAGAAGTTCCGAGAGGACCTTTACTTTCGCTTAAATGTGGTTCCTATTACGATCCCCCACTGCGGAACGTGCATCCGATATTATTCCTCTCATACATTACCTGGTAGATTCGTTCGGGAAGAAATACGGAGGGAAAAAAGAGCTGGAACCTCAAGTCATGCAAGAGCTTTGCAATAAAGAGTGGAAAGGGAATGTGCGAGAGCTTATGAATGTTTTAGAAAGGTTAATCGTAACTTCCTCTTCCAATAAAATTACGAAAGAGCATCTTCAGAGCATGAATAAAAAGCAAAAAGGCCCTGCAGTGTTTCAGGAAAACAGCAAATCGTTGACAGAGCTGATAGAGGACTATGAAAAAACGATATTACAAGAGGCATACAACAAACATAAGACGACCGTAAAAATAGCTGAAAAGCTTGGGACAAGTCAGCCTACAGTAGCCAGAAAACTGAAAAAATATAAAATAAACTGAAGTTTGGCACGAAAATTGCATTAGTATACAAGCAAAGAATTCTAAGAGGTGATTTTTGTGCAAGCATTAGAAAAAGAACAAGTGCCAGAGGGGGCAGAGAGGGACAAGAAAGAATGGTGGACGTCGGCAAACAAAGCGAAATCCTTACTTGTCTCTATCATAAGCCTTATGCTGTTTCTCATTCCGGTTCCCTATAATGGCCAGTGGACGATAGGAATTGGAATTTTAGCGGAAGCTCTTCAGAATTATTTTGCTTCGGCACTGCCGTTGTTTATGACTGGTGTTTTAGTTCTGTCTGTTATTTTAACGGCAGCTGCCAAGGTTTCCAAGCCAGCCTGGATGGCGGATTCATCCTTTTTTACAGCACTTTTTGACGTAGGGGCATTCTGGTTTTCAATGAGGATTCTTGGCGCCATGTTTGCTATCCTCACTTTGCTTCAGGTTGGGCCGGAATTTATATGGTCGCCAGTTTCCGGCGGCACTGTGTTGTATGATCTGGTCCCTGTTTTAACAACATGGTTTTTGATCGCCGGGTTTTTTATGCCCCTTCTTTTGCAGTTTGGGTTAATGGAGTTTATTGGAACGATGGTTCGGAAGCTGATGAGACCTTTATTTAAACTTCCGGGACGTTCTTCCATTGATGCCATGGCCTCATGGATGGGAAGTGGAACGGTAGGGGTGCTTATTACGACTCAGCAATATGAACAAGGGTATTACACGAAGCGGGAAGCATCTGTCATAGCTACAAATTTTTCAGTCGCATCCATTGCTTTCAGCCTAGTTGTTATCAGTTTTATCGGTATGCAGCATATGTTTATTCAATTTTACATTACTGTTTTAGTTGCAGGGCTTGTTGCCGCCGTTATATGTCCTCGAATTCCGCCATTATCGAGGAAAGAAGAAACCTATTATGGGCCTGTGGGGAAGCAGATTTCTGAAGAGGTTCCTTCAGACCGGTCGCGCCTGCAATGGGCAGCGGAAAAAGCAGTTCATAAGGCGTCGGAAGTAAAGAGTGCAGGAAGTCTTGTTAAAAACGGGGTGAAAAATGTCCTCGATATTTGGCTGGGACTGATTCCCCTTGTCATGGCTCTAGGCACGATTGCTTTGATGATTGCAGAGTTCACCCCGTTGTTTCAGTACCTTTCTTATCCATTGGTGCCTGTACTGGAGCTGATGGCTATTCCTGAAGCTGCACAAGCTGCCCCGGCTATGATTGTTGGGTTTGCTGACATGTTCTTGCCTGCAGTAATAGGAAGCGGAATTGAAAGTGAACTGACCCGTTTTGTTATCGCGGCATTATCAATGACACAGCTCGTTTATATGTCTGAAGTCGGAATACTTCTGCTTCGTTCAAAAATTCCTTTAAATCTATGGGATCTTATCATTGTATTCTTGCAAAGAACAATTATCACGCTGCCTATTATCGTGGCGATGGCACATATCCTATTCTTTTAGTATTTCTTCTGGCGGACAGCAGGGGATTAAAGCGCTGTCTGCCATATCTTAAAAAAGTACTGCGCCTAAAAAAGTTGGCACAGAATTTGCATATATTTTAAGCATCACAGATATCTAATACATACAACAAAGAAGGAGAGATACTATGTACCAGCCAAAAGATTCATCGAGATCCCCTAGATTTACGGGAGTACGTACATTTATGAGATTAGAAGAGGTGCGCACAACAGAGAATATTGATTTTGCCGTTCTTGGTGTTCCTTTTGATACGGCGGTATCCAACCGGGTCGGGGCACGTTACGGCCCTCAGCATATCCGGAATTTTTCTGTGCTTCTTCGTCCTTATAATCCTGATCAAAAGATTAATATATTTGAGTACTGTTCAGGGGTGGATTATGGAGACATTGATATTGTTCCAGGGAACATCCACCGTTCTTACGACAATATGGTTGAAGGGTTAACTCCTCTTCTTGAAAAAGGAGTAGTCCCCATTATTCTTGGAGGGGATCACTCCATCTCTTTAGGGAACCTGCGTGCGATGGCTAAAGTATACGGACCGGTGTCCCTCGTTCATTTTGATTCCCACAGCGACACGTGGGATAACTATTTTGGCGAAAAATACATGCATGGAACTCCGTTTCGCCGGGCGGTGGAAGAAGGATTGATTGATACAGCCCATTCCATTCAGGTTGGAATGAGAGGTCCTCTTTATACGCCGGAAGACTTAACAGACCCTGAAGACCTGGGCTTTGAAGTGATTCCTATGAGCGAGGTCCACAAGATCGGTTATCAGGAGGTATTGAAACGAATCCACAAGCGTGTAGGGGACAGTGGACGTACGGTTTTCGTTTCCTATGATATTGATTTTGTCGATCCTGCTTTTGCTCCTGGTACCGGTACACCGGAAGTGGCAGGTCCGAACAGCTTTGAAGCGTTGGAGTATGTAAGGGGTTTGAAAGGGCTGAACATTAAAGGATTTGACCTGGTTGAGGTGCTTCCGGCTTATGATCAGGGGAGATAACAGCAGCGCTTGCATCATCCGTGGCTTACGAAATGATCAGCCTGGTCGCCTTGAAGAAACAAGCGGAAAAAGAAAATTCGGTTTCAGAGAGTGCAAAATAAATAGAAATAATCAAGAGGTATCGTCGTATTTAGAGAGAGGAAGTGTTTAGTATATGAACCGTACAGCAGCCAATGCCAACGTAAAAACAAGTCTGCCAGGAGAAAAAGCTCTATCCATACTGGAGCGCAGGAAGCAAATTATTCCTGATGGAGTATCTTACGGGATTCCTACCTTTGCTCATAAAGCAGCAGGAGCTTTGGTGGAGGATGTGGACGGCAACACATTTATAGACTTTGCTGGGGCGATTGGAACCATCAATGTCGGCCACAGCCATCCAAAAGTAGTGGAAGCCATTCACAAGCAGGCTGAGCAGTTTATTCATACGGGCTTTAACGTCATGATGTATGAGTCGTATATTACTCTGGCTGAGAAGCTTGCTGCGCTGGCACCCGGAGAGCACGAAAAAAGGTCATGTTTTTAAACAGCGGGGCAGAAGCGGTTGAAAATGCGGTGAAAATCGCAAGAAAGTACAGCAAAAAGCCTGCTGTTGTGACCTTTTCCAGAGGATTCCATGGCAGAACATTGATGACTATGAGTATGACAGGGAAAGTGAAGCCTTATAAGTATGAATTTGGACCCTTTGCTCCTGAAGTGTACCGCGCTCCGTATCCGTATCACTACCGCAAGCCCGAGGAAATTTCTGATGAAGCCTATGAAGAGTACATGGTCAAAGAGTTTATCAACGTCATCGAAGGAGAGATTTCACCGGATCAGGTAGCCGCAGTTGTAATGGAGCCTGTCCAAGGGGAAGGAGGTTTCATTGTTCCAGGAAAACACTTTGTCAAAGGAGTGTTTGACTACTGCAAAAAGCAGGATATATTATTTGTTTCTGATGAAATTCAAGCAGGGTTTGCAAGAACGGGAGATTACTTTGGCATTAACCATTTCGATGTAGCTCCGGATCTTCTCACTATCTCAAAATCAATGGGAGCGGGAGTTCCGATCAGTGGTGTGATCGGACGAAAAGAAGTAATGGATGCAGCCGGGCCTGGAGAACTTGGAGGAACATACAGCGGAAGTCCGTTAGGGTGCCAGGCAGCCCTTGCTGTGCTCGATATTATAGAAGAAGAGAACCTGAACGAGCGGGCGAAAAGAATTGGAGAGCGGACGATCGAATTCTTTTCTGCTTTGAAAGAAGAATACGAGTGTGTTGGCGATGTGCGTGGTCTTGGAGCGATGTGTGCGATGGAGCTTGTAAAAGATAAAATGTCTAAAACTCCAGACAAAGAACTGACAGCTAAGGTGATATCCGAAGCGCAAAAACAAGGCCTTCTTTTATTAAGCGCAGGTGCTTATGGAAATGTCATCCGAGTGCTAATGCCTCTTGTGATTACGGACGAACAATTTGAAGAAGGTTTGGAAATCATTAAAGAGTCCCTCAAACGAGCACTGGAAAGCGAGTAAGGAAGGAAGACGAATAATGGCAGAAAAAATGTATATTAACGGAAAATGGATAACAGGAGATACGCAGGATTATATTACAGTCTATAACCCGGCAGACCAGCAGGAAATCGCCTCCGTTCCCTCCGGTGGAAAAAAAGAAGCCGAGGAGGCTGCAGAATCAGCTTATAAAGCATTTAAGACATGGTCAAAAACCACAGCAGGAGAGCGGTCTCTTCTACTGACAAAGTGGTTTGAGCTGATTGAAAAGCATAAAGAAGACCTGGCAGTCTGCATGACGAAAGAGCAGGGGAAGCCTTATCAGGAAGCTCTAGGAGAAGTGGGATATGCCAATTCTTTTATCCAGTGGTATGCAGAAGAAGGAAAAAGAGTGTATGGGGATATCATTCCAGCCTCTGCTCCTAACAAACGAATTTTTGTTCAAAAACAACCTGTAGGGGTGGCAGCTATTATTACACCCTGGAACTTTCCAGCTGCAATGATTACGAGAAAGGCCGCGCCGGCTCTTGCGGCAGGGTGTACGGTTGTGATCAAGCCTGCTGAAGAAACGCCTCTGACGGCTTTAAAGCTTGTAGAGCTTGCTGAAGAAGCCGGATTTCCACCAGGTGTGATTAACCTCGTAACTGGTAACCCGAAAGAAATAGGCGAGCAGTGGCTGAGTGACAAACGAGTAAGAAAAGTTAGCTTTACTGGTTCCACGGAAGTCGGGAAGCTGTTAATGCGTGGGGCAGCTGATACGGTCAAAAAGCTTTCATTGGAGCTTGGCGGACAGGCCCCTTTAATTGTTATGGGGAAGGCTGATGTAGACACAGCCGTACAGGAAACGGTAAAGTCCAAATTCAGAAATGCAGGACAGACATGTGTGTGCTCAAACAGAATTTATGTGCATCGCTCTGTCGCGGGGGAATTTACTGAGAAGCTTAAGCTTGCTGTAGAGCAGTTAAAAGTAGGGCCAGGATTAGAGGAAGGTGTTCACATTGGTCCCCTTATTGATCAGAAGGCACTAGAAAAAGTACAACGGCATGTAGAAGAAGCAAAAAATAGTGGAGCTGAAATTGTGACAGGCGGGGTATCGCTTTCAGAGCAATCAGGCTATTATTTTGCCCCTACGATTATTAAAGGTGCGACGGGGGATATGCTTTGCATGAATGAAGAAACATTTGGGCCGGTCGCACCAATTTCCATTTTTGATACAGAGGAGGAAGTAGTGGAGAAGGCCAATGATACTGACTTTGGCCTGGCTGCTTATTTGTTCACAGAGGATCTCTCAGAAGCGCTTCGTATCAGTGAAAACCTGGAATACGGTATTGTAGGGGTCAATGATGGTCTGCCATCGGTCCCTCAGGCGCCCTTTGGCGGCTTTAAAGAAAGCGGTCTTGGCCGTGAAGGCGGGTACTATGGAATTGAAGAATACCTTGAGATTAAGTATACCTCTTTATCTATTAAACAATAACAGGATGAGAAGCCTGGCTTGACCAGAGCCGGGCCCTTTCCTATCACTGGAAAAAGAAACTTCCAGAAGGGTATTCAATAGTAGATAGTGAGCTTTGTTTTATCAGATGTCTTCTATTTCTATATAATAGACTGAAAAATCTAACAAATATTTCTATAAAAGGCAGGAAAAAGGAATGGGCCACAATTGGATAAACGGTGAGTGGGAACAAGGAAATGGGAAAAGGTTGGAAATTAAGAATCCAGCAACGGCAGAAATAGAAGAAATCGTGTTTGAAGCAGATGATCTTCAAGTTAAGAAAGCCGCTGAATCGGCATACCAAGCTTCAGCAGCAATAGCTGGCGTTATAATTTTAAGTTAAGAAAAAAGGTTCTTGAGAAAGCTGCCAGTATTCTTGAGGAGAAGGCTGAAAAAGTCGCCACAATAGAATCAATTGATACTGGCAAGCCAATAAAAGAAGCGAGGGTGGACGTCGAAGATGTGGTCCATTGTCTCAGATACTATGCTGGTTTGATTCCTGACTCACTTTCCAAAACCCTGAAAATGGAGGATGGCACGGAAAGCGAGATAAAGAGTGAACCAATCGGAGTATGTGGTTTGATAGTCCCTTGGAATTTCCCTTTGCTGTTAGGAGTATGGAAGCTTGCTCCGGCATTGGCAGCTGGTAACGCAGTTGTTTTCAAGCCGTCTGAGTTGACCCCAATGAGTATGATAGAGTTCACAAAGGCGTTAATGGAAGCTGGAATACCGATGGGATTTTTAATCTTGTGATTGGCGGCAGAGAGGTTGGACAAGCGATTGTTGAAAACCCAAGGGTCAAAAAAATTTCCTTTACAGGAAGTGTGGAAACTGGAAAAAGAATTTACCAGAGATGTGCGGAGGATCTAAAAAAGGTTTCCCTTGAGTTAGGCGGAAAGTCACCGCTGATTGTTTGGAATGATGTTGACATAGAAAAAACAGCAGAATGGGCAGTGTTCGGAGCCTTGTTTAATCAAGGGGAAGTATGTGTGGCAGCTCCTCGTCTCCTCCTTCATCAGGATATATATGATCCTTTAAAAAAAGTTCTCCTTGAAAAAATCAGCCAGGTAAACATTGGAGACCCGCTGAAAGAAGGCACAGAATTCGGCCCGCTGATTAGTGAGTCGCATGTAAAGAAGGTCACTGCCTATATAGAAAAAGGGCTAGAAGGGGGAGCTTCCTTACTATACGGCGGAAAAGTATTAGCTGAAAAGAAAGGGTACTTCATAGAGCCTGCTGTATTTGAAGAGGTAGATCAATCAATGGAAATTGTACAGGAAGAAATATTTGGGCCTGTCATTACTCTTCAATCCTTTGAAACAAAAGAAGAGGCAGTAGAGTTGGCTAATGGCACAAATTATGGACTGGCGGCAGGAATCTTCACAGAAAGTTCCGAGCGTGGGAGGTGGATTGCAGAGAGACTGGAAGCTGGGATTATTTGGATTAACAGCTATCACACTCCGTATGTGGATGCTCCCTGGGGAGGAGTGAAGCAAAGCGGGATTGGACGGGAACTAGGTCCGGAAGGGTTGATAAGCTTTACTGAATACAAGCACGTTAATAAAAGTGTCAGTATTGATTCTCTTGGGTGGTATCAGTTTAAAAGATAAATACAGAAAAAGGTTGAATCCAAAGGAGTAGTGTGTAGGAGAGGAATACTACAGACAGGATGGGATGAATATGCCAGAAAAACAAAAACGAATTGGATCCGATGACATCAGGCCATTAAAAAAGGCCGAACAAAGGGTGCCTTTTTGGGGGATTTTAGCAATATGGGTGGCAGCAAATTTTGTTATCACTACTATTTTAACGGGTATGCTGTTTATCCCTAACATTTCATTTGGCCAGGCTGTGATGGTGAGTATCGTCGGTTCTGCAATCGGTGCGATTCCTCTAGCTTTAATGGGAAGAATCGGCACGCGGACCGGTCTTCCTACCATGGTAATTACAAGAGGAGCTTTTGGCCAAAAGGGAGCAATTTTACCAGCGGTAGCTAATACTATTGTGCTTGTAGGGTGGTGCTGGATTCAAGCGTATATGGCTGGGTTAAGCCTGGATTATGCTGTTTCTACTATCACCGGCTATAGTAACATAAATCTTTTTACTATTTTGACACAGTTGTTAGTTATTTTTATTGTGATCTATGGGCTGAGGGGAATTGAGACCACCCAAAAGTTTATTTCTCTTGCCATGCTGACCTTAGCTTTTGTTGTTTTCTTTCAACTTTTCAACCTTTATAACGTAAATGATTTGATCCAAATGCAAATTAGTCAAAATCCTGAAATAACGGCAATCATAGCCTTTGATATTGTAGTAGCGACCGCTTTTTCCTGGATGTCGTCCGTCAGTGACTACAACAGAGGAGCAAGAAGTGAAAAAGGCGCTATGGCGGCCACATACGGAGGGTATGTTATTGCCTCAACGCTGGCTCTGGGACTTGGAGCGGCTGTTGGAGGATTCAGTATTCTGCAAGGAATGGAACAAACCTACGATCCTACTGTTTTATTGGCACAGCATGGGTTTGGACTCATCGCAGCCATTGTCGTATTCTTTTCAGTTCTTTCTACAAACGCAATGGCCTTATACAGCGCGAATATGTCCCTGCTAAACATTATCCCAAAGGTGGATTTCTGGAAAGCGGCTTTGGGCCTGGGAATAATAACTGTGTTAGGAGCTCTTCTCAAAGAGGCTCTAATGGCTAATTTCTTTGACTTTATATTGTTAATTGCCACTCTTTATATCCCGATTTTTGCTATTGTCCTAACCGATTATTATATTTTGAAAAAAGGACGATATGATGCCGAAGAAATTGTGGAAAATGAAAAAGGAAGCTACATGTATAAAAACGGAATAAATATCTATTCTTATGTTGCCTATATCCTTGGAGCTGGATTTGCTCTTTACTTCACTTATATTTCCCCGCTTGCTATCGGCTCCACGATCTTGACCTTCCTTGTATCAGGTCTCCTTTACTGGGGGTTAATGAGAGGGAAGTATACAGTAAAAAATAGAACCGATTTTTCTGAAAGGAGCAAATCAGCGTGATGCAATCCTCACAAGTTGCATTGATTCAGGATTCCTTTTTTCTTGGTGATAAGGAAAAAAACTACAAGCTTATGGAGGAACGGGTACACGAATGTAGCAGAAAATATCCCCAGGCAGAACTTCTTGTTTTTCCGGAAATGTCTGCCACAGGATACTTTCTGGATGCTACGATTCTTGAACAAGGAGAATCAAGAGAAGGAGAAACCTTTGAAAAAGTATCTTCACTCGCTAAAAGGAAAAATGTATATATCATTTACGGTTTTCCAGAGACAGCAGAACCTGGGGAAAACAGACTCTACAATTCTATTAACGTAGTTACGCCCCTTGGGAAAAGGGCTGCCACATACAGGAAGGTGCATGTGACAGCTTTGGAGAAAGCTTATTTTAAACCAGGCTCAAACATACAGACAGTCGAAACAGAGTTAGGGATTTTAGGGTTAATGATATGCTGGGATTTAGCTTTTCCAGAAATGGCTCGACTTCTTCAAAAAAGGGGTCTCACCTTCTTGTGGCGCCGTCTGCCTGGGAAATGCCTTATCAATATGCTTTTAAACAGTTTGCTGCCGCACGGGCAATAGATCAGTCTCTTTTTGTAGCAGCGGTGAACCATACAGGTCAAAGTGAAGTTTTGGATTTCTTTGGTGAGTCAGTATTTTTTCTTCCAGACGGTCAACTTGCAAGCCAGGGGCCATTTAAGCAAACAGACATAGTAACAGGGCATGTAAACCGGGCGTTCCAGCGTAAATGTAAATCTGAATTTTTTTGCATGGATGTAGAAAGAAGAACGGATCTCTATGATGTTATGGCTGTTAAATAATGAATATATGAAGAGCTAAAAGGCTTGGGATACACAGTTTAATGAAAGAAAAGATGGATCCGATTATTGTACGTTGATAATAGGGTCCTTTTTTTATTTATGAAACGATCGATTAAGCTTCCTGGGAGTGCTATTTTTTATCAACGATTAAAAGAAGTCACAAAAAAGTCGAAATATATTATTGACCTATATATAATATTCCTGTATTATTATTAGAAATAACTTAATTTCTTGTTCCGTTTTTTTCCATTTACCCTCGATGGACAAAGGAAAGTCTATGAACGATTTATCTCTACCAACATATTTCTAACCACAAAAAACCTCAAAATTATACTGATTTTTTAGAATATTAAAACTTCAATCTGTTTAATTGAAGGAATATTTTGTTTTGAGAAGAAAAGGTTTAACAGATGCTTTCTAAGGAAATATGAAATACATCTTTTTTGCAGAGAACAACTGTTCATATAATAAATTTTTGAAAGAAAGGATGACTACCATGAAAGAACAACCATTGTTTTGGGCTTTATTAATGATGATGTCGTTTGGCTTTTTATTTTTTATAGGTGCTTATCAGTTTACTGAAACAGCACAAATTATACTCCAATCTGTCGGATTTGGCGGCTTCGTATTTTCTATGCTATACGGTGTTCTGATTACACAGCACCTTGAACAGAAAAAAGCTAGTGAACAAGAGGAACACTATATAAAAAGCCCGTTAAAATAAGGGAGAATAACCGGGGAGAAATCCTCGGTTTTTTTATGTATAGATTTCTGCACAACTCCACGAAAGGGTTCTTTCTGCAACATATAGTATTACGTGATAGAATGGGAAATACAATAGAGAAGAAAGAATAAAGGAGAATTTTCATGTACATAGTCACCTCAACTGTTACTGTACCAAGTGAAAAGGCTGATGAAGTAATAGATATCTATCGAAATCGCTCGCGAGCAGTCGACAAGGCTAAAGGGTTTCGAACATTTCAGCTTTTACAAAATGATAAGAAGCCAGGAGAGCTGACAGTCCATCTAGAATGGGAGAGTAAAGCTGATTATCTCTCTTGGGTAACAAGTGATGAATATAAGAAGATTCATGAACTGGAAAAGAAATATCCGGATAAAGAACTGGCTTCGATCGTTCCAAAAGTCGGCCAGTATAAGGTAGTAGCTGAATGAGCAACGAAACAAAAGAAAAGATTGTAAAAGAAGTGTCAGAGGCTATTTACCAAGCATACCCATATTTATGGGAAAAGTTTGGGGAACATGGCAGGGTAAAAACAGAGGAAGACAACTATCATCACCTTGATCACTTAGAAACAACGTATGAATTAAGGGACATTACCGTTTTTCTTGACTACACCAAGTGGCTGGAAAACGTGTTAACCAGCCGTAATGTCGGAACTTACTTAATCATAGACAATTTTGAAAGGCTCGTAAAAGCAATTCCTGGAAAAGTGGATAAGGAAAGAGAACAAGCCTTTCTTATGTATCTGCAGCAAGCTATCCAATTGTTGAAAAACAGCTGAGAAAGCAGAGGTGACGGATGTGAACCCACAACCAGAAAAGCTGGCCCAGCTGTTCCTGGAGGGAAAAGAAAAGCAAGCCCTGAAGTACTTGCAAGAATTATGTAACGATGATAATAAGCTTTCCCTTTATGAAGATATGATCACTCCTGCTATGTATCATATTGGCGAGTTATGGGAATTGAATAAAATATCAGTAGCTGATGAACACTTGGCTACCGGGATATGCGATATGGTTATCTCACAAATGGAAAATTTTTATTTCAGAGATAAAACAACCCTCCCTGACGAAAAAAAGGTTATGTTGTTAGGAGTAGAGGAAGAGCAGCATTATCTAGGATTGAAGATGGCTGCTTCCGTGTTTAAAGATCAAGGGTGGACGGTCCGGTATTTGGGTCCGAACCTCCCTTTACATCATGCGCTGCAGTTTATAAATGAATGGAAACCGGAAGTGATAGGCGTATCAGCTGCCCTTTCATATCGTCTGCCAAAGCTGAAAGAATTTTTACAAGCTTTTCAGGAAGTGGATTTTGAGCCTGTAATTATTATTGGCGGACGGATGACAAAAAAGCATGACCTTGATTCTTATTCAGAAAAAAAAGTGATAGTGTTAGAAGATTTAAGAAGCCTGCAATATTGGCTTGATAATGGGAGAGAAGGGGACATGAATGCAACAAGTTAACGAGCAATTGCCGATTCCTATCTTTTTAATAGATAAAAACCTTCAAATTCTTGGCTGCTCTCCCGAAGCCGAAGAGCAATTCAATGTCAACTTCTCATTGCTGGATGTGATTGAGGGGGAGAGCAGAGATAAGGTGAAGCAGCAAGTGCACCCGGATCAGGGGAAAAGGAAGCTGGAAATAAAACGTTATTAATCAGAAAGAACAAGTGTTGCTGGCTGATTTATATGCAGGCTGGGAAAGCGAGCTGCACGGGAAAGTCTTTATTCAAATAAAAGAAGAGTCGATAAGCAGGGTTACTGATATGCTGGCTGAGCTTAGAACTCGCCTTCAGGATACTAACTTTGAACTATTAAAGGAAAAAGAAAAGCTTGAGCAAGCATTGATTGAAAATGATAGGCTTTCAGCACCCTTTATAGAGGTTACCGAAGATTTGGCACTCATACCTTTGTATGGTGAGGTTCATGAGGACAAAATGAACATTATTCGAGAAAAAATTCTTACGGCTTCTTACGAACGGCCAGTAACTAACCTCTTATTTGATTTTACAGCTATTGGAGAAATAAAGGGAGAGGGGCTGCTGGTGCTAAAAAACATGTTTCAGTCTCTTACTTACATGGGGAAGAAGGTAGTAATTACCGGAGTGACTCCTAAACAGGCTAAGCGGCTTCATGAGCTTGACGTTCATTTAAATATTACATTTATTCAGTCGTTGGAAGCTGCTGTGAAAAAAGAAAGCAAAAGCTGATTCGGCTGCAACATGCAAAAGGGTGGCCCACGGGGGCTCACCCTTTTTTCATATCGATGTCAGCTTGTAGCCTTTTTTTGCACTGAGATACTGAAGCCCAAGACGGAAATTTGAAAAAGTCTTGGCTTTAATCTGAACACCGCTTCCTACAATTTCCTGGGCCAAATGGGTGGAAAAGCCTACATAAATCGTTTCTACTCCCATTAAACCGAGAGAGGTGGTAATTAAATCAATCTGACGTGCAATTTCAACCAGTGAAAAGTCTTCCTGATCTTTTAAATGAATTCCTGTAAAGTCGATGATTGCAGTGTCGGCATTATAGGCTTTGATGTTGTTAACTACTTTCTCACGAATTTGTTCTATTCTTTCAGCGTTCAATTGCCCTGTAAGTGGGATAAGGATCGTGTTCGGAACAATTGATGGAATAATAGGAGCGGATAAATCTTTAATCAGCTGCTGGTCTTCCTGTATTTGGATAGTGGCTTTTTCAAGCTCTTCACTATAATAATTGATATATTGTTCGCTGTAAGCAATGGTAGTGATATCTATCAGATCACATATCATATCAGTGATTTTAAAAGCTAATCCATAGGACAGGTTGTTGTCTTTAATCTCTTTTTCTGCTTCTTTACAGATCACTTTCCGAAAGAGGGATAAGCTTGATAAAGCTTCGGACAAGGAGCGATCTTCCTGTACAGCTAGCATCCCTGCTTTGTCAGCCCACTCTCTTATATCGTTGTTTAATTCTTTTTTCGAAGCAACAAGGCCTTCAGCAATAAGGTTGATTAATTCGAGACGCACATGAAAGAGAGCGCTGGAACTGTCATTTGTTTCTATTGCTTTTTGCTTGTCAATTTTTTCAGTGATTACTTCTGCAAGGCCGTGGGCGTTATGCTGGAGCCTGCTTTTTAACCTTGAGAGCTCATTTTTCATGGTGTCTCCCCCAATAAAAAAATAAAATCTAGCACTATTTTACCACAATTTTATAAAATTACAGAGAACTATTTGTCAGGTGTTTGAACAAAAGGTGTATTTAAAAGTAAAGTGAAAGGAGGAGGAGAAAATGGATAAACAATTTCAAGAACAGGTGGATGGATTACTAGAGAAATACACTGAACTCTTGCTTGGGGAAAGTACTCCGGAGCTTAAGAAAAAAGTGGAAACATGGGCCCTTTATATGCATATTTCTAAAAACATGCCTCCATTAACAAGACATTGGATTGAGTCTTACCCGGATGCAAAGGAAAACATGAGAGAATTGACTGGGGAAATCAAAAGGCTGAATGAAGCTAATAGAAAGAAAGGGAAAGAAGATCAATAAGCAGGACAGCCCTTCTTCCGCTCCCACCATACCAAAGAGCGATGCAGAAGGGCTGCTTTTGTCTGCATACAGTCTGACGTTAGCCGCTGTTTGCACGACTTTCTTTATCTTATTGAGTCAACCCGCCGCTAGGCAGCTGGTTGTTATAACCGGTGAACTGCTGAAAGCTCTGTTGTAATGAATTTTGCTGAGCGGCATCAAAGCTGTACCACCCTTTTTCGAACATCACATTGAATAAGTGGCGCTGTGAATCCTGAGTTTCATTCATAATCGCAGCCAGGTCCTGATAAAGAGATTCATGGCTTGCCTCATTTAAAGCGATACTGTATGAGGAAGTCATATACTTTTCTGTAGTCAAAATATCATTTAGGAAATCCCGGTCATTCATGGCAGGGACTTAGGAACTTGAGTTTCCGGATTTTGTATCTTGCTTTGCTGTGTCATATGTGTACTGCCTCCTTATTGAGTAGGTTGAATAGGCTGATTGTTAGATTGAAGGTGAGAAAGAATTTGCTGATAGTGGCGTACGTGCATTTGAGAGACACTTTCGAGTGCGCTCTTAACATCAGTATCTGTACACTGTTGAGCGAAATAATGGGACTTTTTGGCGGCTAAAAGATTCCATGACAACATGTCAGTAATGTAAATTTCGTCCTTTGTCGTAACGACATTCGGCGGCTGAGGCATTACCTGCTGCTGATTTTGTTCGCTTTGCTGCTGCATAAAACAACCTCCTTTTTATATAAACACGTATTTAGTTTGAGAAATGGAGGAAGAAGCTATACAAAAAAATTATAAAAGTGAATTAGAAACAATTTTCTTGATGATAACAAGAAAAACCACTTTCTTTGTTAAAGGACTCAAAAAAATAATAATTTTCTGTAAGCACAGTATTGATATAATCAGGAATATAATTTATAGTAAGGATAGAAATGAACAGCCATTCAGAAAGTGGTTAATTTTTTTGTCTATATTATGAATGAGTATTCATTCAAGGAGAGGGAGGAAGACGATGAAAGGCAGCATTAACAAAGTCGCTGTTCTCGGTTCAGGAGTTATGGGATCGGGCATTGCAGCACATCTTGCAAACATTGGAATACCTGTCCTTCTATTGGACATTGCTCCAAAGGAACTTACAAATGAAGAAAAAGAAAAAGGCCTGGAGATCGACCATAAACAGGTAAAGAATCGGTTGAGTGCCACAGCTGTGAAGAAGCTGTTAAAGCAAAAGCCCGCTCCCCTTACTGTAAAAGAAAATATTACTCTTATTGAACCCGGAAACATGGAAGATGATATGAAACGGCTATCAGAGGTTGACTGGGTGATTGAAGTTGTCGTTGAAAACCTTGATATTAAGAAAAAAGTTTTTGCTGAAGTAGAAGCTAACATCACACCAGGTACAATTGTCAGCTCAAATACTTCAGGAATTTCTATAGAAGCAATGTCTGAAGACTGCTCACCTGAGTTCAGATCTAACTTCCTGGGTACGCACTTTTTTAACCCCCCTCGTTACTTAAAGCTTCTTGAGATCATTCCTACGAAAGATACGAGTGAAGAAGTGCTTTCCTTTATGAAGGAATTTGCCGAAAATACACTTGGGAAAGGTGTAGTGGAAGCGAAAGATACCCCTAACTTCATAGGAAATCGTATCGGAACTTATGGGCTTCTTGTTACTGTTCAGGAAATGTTGAAATCCGGATTTTCTGTCGGGGAAGTTGATTCCATTACAGGTCCGGCAATCGGACGGCCGAAAAGTGCAACTTTCCGCACACTTGATGTGGTTGGATTAGATACATTTCTGCACGTTGCAAAAAATGTATATGACCAGGTGGAAGGAGAAGAAAAAGAAACCTTTGATCCTCCACAATTTATGAAAGATATGGCGGAGAGAGGCTGGATCGGAAGCAAGGCAGGGCAAGGGTTCTTTGTGAAGAAGAAGGGTGAAAAAGGCAGTGAGATATTAGAGCTTGAGCCGAAAGCTTCGAGTATGTCCCAAGAAAAAAGCTGAAAACAGCAGCAACTGAACAAGCAAAACAGGCAAAAAAGCTCCCTGATAAATTGAAAGTCCTTGTATATGCAGATGATAAAGCGGGTCAGTTTATATGGAATGTACTTGCACCGGTGCTTATATATTCAGCTGAAAAAGCTGATGAAATTGCAAATGATATTCTTGCCATTGATCAAGCGATCAAATGGGGATTTGGATGGGAAATGGGTCCGTTTGAAACGTGGGATGCCATTGGTTTGGAAAAATCTGTTGAAAAGATGGAGGGAGAGGGAAGAAGTGTTCCTGCATGGGTGAAGGAGATGCTTCAGAATGGTCATGCATCTTTTTACCGTGGCAAAGAAGAGTTTTACCATAACGGAGAATACAAACAGATCGTAAAGAATAAAAAAGCAATTAATTTGAAAACGCTTAAATCGGATGACTCAAATGTCATCATGAAGAATAATGGGGCTTCACTCATTGATATTGGTGACGAGGTCGCTTGTCTGGAATTCCATTCTCCAAATAATTCTATCGGTCCTGATGTGCTGCAGATGATTAACAAATCCATCGATGAAGTAGAAAAGAACTACAAAGGACTGGTTATTGGAAACCATGGGAAGAATTTCTGTGTGGGTGCTAACCTGATGATGATTTTAATGGAAGCGCAAGACGGCGGCTTTTTTGAAATCGACATGGTGATTCGCCAATTCCAAAAGACGATGGCAAGGATCAGGTATGCAAACCGTCCGGTGGTGACTGCTCCCCATGGAATGACTCTCGGAGGTGGAACGGAAATCTGCCTTCCATCAGCAAGCATTCAAGCCTCTTCAGAGACTTACATGGGTCTTGTTGAAGTTGGGGTGGGATTAATTCCTGGCGGCGGAGGTAACAAAGAGCTTTATCTCCGTGGAATTGAAAGCCTGCCGCAAGGTGCACAAATTGACTTACAGGCTGTGGCAAATGACACGTTTGAAAAAATTGCCATGGCGAAGGTTTCCACTTCAGCTGATGAAGCCAGAAAAAATGGATTTTTAAGCTCCCGAGATGGTGTAACTTTTAATGGAGATCATACGATCCACAATGCAAAACAGCATGCCATCTTTTTACATGACACGGGCTACCGTCCGCCGCAGCGTAAAAAGATTCCGGTAGTTGGGGAATCTGGGTATGCTGCAATGCTGCTCGGAGCAAAAACCATGCAGTATGGAGGAATGGTTTCTGACCACGACGTGAAAATAGCCCAAAAGCTGGCATTCGTGTTAGCTGGAGGCCGTATAGCCAAAGGAACTGAAGTAGATGAACAGTACCTGCTTGACCTTGAACGTGAAGCTTTCTTAAGCCTGGTGGGAGAGCCAAAAACCCAGCAAAGAATGCAGCACATGCTGACAAAAGGGAAGCCGTTACGTAACTAGACTATAGATGAAGAATGGAGGGAAGGGTCTTGAAGGAAGCGGTGATTGTGGCTGGGGCACGTACCCCGGTCGGAAAAGCAAAAAAAGGAACACTTGCTACCATGCGCCCTGATGATTTTGGCGCTTTAACCATAAAGGAAACCTTAAAAAGAGCAAATAATTTCGATGCATCGCAAGTAGAAGATGTAATTATTGGCTGTGCCATGCCTGAGGCAGAACAAGGTATGAACCTTGCACGTAACATTTCTGCGCTGGCCGGCCTTCCTGTTAACGTACCTGCGATAACTATAAATAGGTATTGTTCGTCTGGTCTGCAAAGCATCGCTTATGCCGCCGAGCGAATTATGCTAGGAAACTCTGAAACTATTATTGCTGGCGGTGCTGAGTCTATGAGTCTAATCCCGATGGGGGGCACGTGATTTCTCCTAACCCTACCATCGTAGAGGAAATGCCTGAATATTACATGGGGATGGGTTACACGGCAGAACAAGTAGCCAAGGAATTTGATGTCAGCCGTGAAGACCAGGATGAGTTTGCAGCTGAAAGTCATAATCGAGCAGCTCGTGCAATAAAAGAAGGGAAATTTGACGAAGAAATTGTTCCTGTGGAAGTCACCATGCGTTCAGTAGGGGCAGACCATAAGCTGCAGGAAAAAGCAGTGACTTTTTCCAGAGATGAAGGTGTAAGGGAAGGCACGACAAAAGAAACGCTTGCGAAACTGCGCCCGGCTTTTCACCCAAAAGGCTCAGTTACAGCGGGGAACGCTTCACAAATGAGTGATGGAGCAGCTTCTGTCCTTGTTATGAATCGTGAAAAAGCAGAAGCGGACGGATTAACTCCGTTAGTCAAATTCAAATCTTTTGCAGTGGCCGGTGTTCGCCCGGAAATCATGGGAGTGGGGCCTGTGGAAGCCATTCCAAAGGCTGTAAAGCAAGCGGGACTTGACCTTTCCGATATTGGGCTGTTTGAGTTGAATGAAGCCTTTGCATCTCAGTCTCTCCATGTTATTCGCAAGCTTGGTTTAGACTACGATAAAGTCAACGTAAACGGCGGGGCAATTGCACTTGGGCATCCTCTTGGCTGTTCCGGTACAAAGTTAACATTAAGCCTTATTCATGAAATGAAACGCCGTGGTGAACAGTTTGGCGTTGTTACTATGTGCATTGGCGGAGGAATGGGTGCAGCTGGAGTCTTTGAGCTTATTTAATATATAGATGGGGGTATGAAAATGAGCAGCACTACAGAGTTAGGGGTTAAAGGCGGAGGATTTTTAATTGAAGAAGTAAGAGCTGACCAGGTATTCACACCAGAGGATTTTAGTGAAGAGCATAAAATGATAGCAAAAACGACAGAAGAGTTTGTTGTGGGGGAGGTTGTCCCTCACATCGATGAAATAGAGAATCACCAGTTCGACATTTCGCGCAACCTGCTGACTAAAGCGGGAGAGCTTGGACTGTTGGGAGCAGATGTACCCGAGAAGTATGAAGGGCTTGGGCTGGACAAAATCAGTTCCTCTCTTATCACAGAAAAATTCTCCCGTGCTGGAGCCTTTTCTTTAAGCCACGGGGCACATGTTGGAATTGGTTCTCTGCCTATCGTGTTTTTTGGAAATGAAGAGCAAAAGAAAAAATATTTACCTCCGCTCTCGTCTGGAGAAAAAATTGCAGCCTACGCTCTGACAGAGCCAAGTTCAGGTTCAGATGCTCTTGGAGCGAAGACCACTGCAGTATTAAATGAAGAAGGTACTCATTACATTCTAAACGGGGAAAAGCAATGGATCACAAACTCCGCTTTTGCTGACATCTTTGTGGTATACGCAAAAATTGATGGAGAAAAATTCACTGCGTTTATTGTAGAAAAAGAGTATGACGGGGTAAGCACCGGACCAGAGGAAAAGAAAATGGGGATTAAAGGTTCTTCTACGCGTACCTTAATTTTGGAAGATGCAAGTGTTCCTGCCGAGAATGTGCTTGGAGAAATCGGCCGTGGACACGTGATTGCATTTAATATCTTAAATGTAGGGCGTTATAAGCTCGGGGTAGGATGTGTAGGAGGTTCAAAACGCGGGATTGAGCTTGCGGCTGCCTATGCGAATGAGCGCAAGCAGTTTAAAACTCCGATCGGAAAATTTACTGCCATTCAGGAAAAGCTTGGAACGATGGCTGTACAGACTTACGCGGCTGAAAGTTCCATTTACCGCACAGGCGGGCTTTTTGAAGAGCAGCTTGGCAAACTCACAGATGAAGAACAGGAAGACGGAGGAAAGGTTGCTACATCAATTGCAGAATACGCCATTGAATGCTCCTTGAATAAATTCTTCGGATCCGAGGTTTTGGATTATGTGGTTGATGAAGCTGTTCAAATTCACGGGGGCTATGGCTTTATGGCCGAATATGAAGTAGAACGTGCCTACCGTGATTCCCGCATCAACCGCATATTTGAAGGCACAAATGAAATAAACCGTATGCTGGTGCCTGGCACCATTATGAGAAAAGCAATGAAAGGAGAGCTTCCTCTCCTTGAGAAAGCCCAGGGGCTTCAGGAAGAGCTTATGATGATGATGCCGGAAGAGCCTGGTGATGCTGCTTTGGAACAAGAGAAATATCTCCTTGGCAATGCGAAAAAGATCTTCCTCATGGTGGCAGGAAACGGAGCTCAAAAGTATGCTCATGACTTGGAAAAAGAACAAGAGCTTCTGATAAATGTTGCTGACATTGTAAGTGATATCTATGCCATGGAGTCTGTCATCCTCAGAACAGAAAAAGCAATCAATAAAAATGGCGAAAGCAAAGAGGGCAACAAGCTTTTGCTAACCAAGTGTTCTGTCAGGAAGCGATGAACCGGATTGAAGCCAATGCAAAAGAATCTCTGGTTCACATGGAAGAAGGCGATACGCTTCGGTCCATGCTGGGTATTTTACGGAAGCTGGTTCGTCATACTCCAATCAATGTGGTAACGAAAAAGCGTGAAATTGCTGAGCGTGTACTCAAAGAAGAAAAATACGTTGTGTAACTTTGTTATTCAATTTGGGGTTTTATAACCTCAATATAATATATCTCCTTTCTTTGAAAGGTAATCTCCTCTCTGCTAAGTGAGGCAAAGAAGTCCCTATGGGGCTTCTTTGTCCATTTAACAAGCTTTTTACTAATTCTTTTCCAGGTTCCTACATACAAACTTACTTATTTCTCTTTCTTTCAAAAGATAGGATATAATAAAGAAGGATTTTATCAAAAAGGGGAGAAAGTAAAAATGAGCCTGACGTATTATGGGTATCCTTCATGCGGCACATGCCGAAAAGCAAAACGTTGGATAGAAGAGCATGGTATCGATTATAATGAGTACCATATCGTCGAAGATCCTCCCAGCCGTGACCGGATCAAGGAGCTCTATGAAAAGAGCGGACTTGAGCTTCGGAAGTTTTTTAATACGAGCGGCAAGAAATACCGTGAACTTGGCCTAAAGGATAAGGTGAAGACAGCGGGTGAGGACGAGCTTCTGGATATTCTGGCTTCAGACGGTATGCTCCTCAAACGCCCAATTGTAACCGATGGAACAAAGGTGTCAGTAGGGTTTAAAGAAGAGCAATTTGAGGAATTATGGAAGAGGTAATGCCTGTCAGGGCAGCCTGCTTTCAAAAAAGAAGTTGAAATGGAGGGATAATTATGAATCTGCCAAAAGAATTAAAGTATTCAGAGGAACATGAGTGGGTAAAAGAGGAAGACGGCAAAGTCCGCATTGGAATTACTGACTTCGCACAATCAGAGCTGGGAGACATCGTTTTTGTAGAGCTTCCGGAAGAGGGAGACGAAGTAGAAGCAGACGAGCCTTTTGGAAGCGTTGAATCTGTAAAAACCGTATCTGAATTGTATGCGCCAGTAAGCGGAAAAGTAGTAGAGGTGAACGAAGACCTTGACGATTCTCCTGAATTTGTTAATGACTCACCTTATGAAAAAGCATGGATGATTGTTGTTGAGCCATCCGACAAAAGTGAGCTTGACCAACTTATGTCAGCTGAAGAGTATGAGGAAATGGTTAGCGAAGACTAATCAACGGTACATAAGCACCCTGTAAAAGGGTGCTTTTTTAATTGGTGTCAGGCACCAAGACCTTGAAGTAACATAAATCAGGCCTAACCCCTTAGATAAAGGGGAAAATATATTACAATATGCTGTGGTGCCAGGCACCTGACCCGGTAAAATAACCCACCTTGTCATTGTA
Organism: Thalassobacillus sp. C254; assembly: GCF_001310615.1. NCBI lineage: Bacteria > Bacillati > Bacillota > Bacilli > Caryophanales > Bacillaceae > Thalassobacillus > Thalassobacillus sp. C254. Next base: position 40,570 of record NZ_BAXQ01000008.1, read on the forward strand.
TTGACACTCTCTATTTCCCGTGCTAATATTCAATTTAGTGTTGAATATTGTAGAAAATAATTTAATGCTCTTATCAAGAGTGGTGGAGGGAAAGGCCCGTTGAAGCCCGGCAACCGTCAATGTGAGTTGATAAGGTGCCAATTCCTGCAATGCCCGCTGAGCGTTGCAAGATGAGAGAAAGGCGCATATACAGGACCTTTCTGCTCACTGATAAGCAGAAGGTTTTTTTCGTTTCTGCGGTGTTTGTCACTTAAAAGAAAATTAATAAAGAAGCTGCAGAAAGCTTCTTCATAAGGTGCACTTGGTTCCTGGAAATCAAGTGCTTATAACGGAAAGGGAACTAAGTTTCCAGATAAGTGAAATAGGATTTAAAATACCCAAGGGTGGTCTATATGATTACGTTAAAAAACTTAAAAAAGATTTTTAGTACAAAAAGTGGAACGGTCACTGCGGTTGACGGGGTCAACCTTACAATAGAAGAAGGCGAAATTTATGGTGTCATCGGGTACAGTGGAGCCGGCAAAAGTACATTGATTCGGATGCTTAATATGCTTGAGCGACCAAGTGAAGGCGAGGTTACTGTGGCCGGCAATAATATGTCCAACTTAAAAGGAAGGTCATTAAGAAAAGCCAGGCAGGAGATCAGCATGATATTCCAGCATTTCAATCTGCTTTGGTCCAGAACGGTTGCCGAAAATATTGCTTTTCCTTTAGAGATTGCCGGAACACCAAAAGAAGAAAGGCGGTCAAGAGTTAACGAACTTATTAAGCTAGTCGGCCTGGAGGGAAGAGGGGATGCCTATCCTTCTCAGCTTAGCGGGGGGCAAAAGCAAAGAGTAGGCATTGCCCGCGCTCTTGCGAACAACCCTAAAGTGCTATTGTGCGATGAGGCGACGTCCGCTCTTGATCCAAAGACAACAGATTCTATACTGGACTTACTAGTGGATATTAATCAAAAGCTTGGCCTGACCATTGTCCTGATTACCCATGAGATGCATGTCATTCGAAAAATCTGCCACCATGTAGCGGTTATGGAAGGTGGAAAAGTGGTAGAAGAGGGCCCTGTTCTTGATGTATTCCGCAATCCTAAGCAAGAGATGACCAAAGAATTTGTAAAACAAATTACTGAACCTGAAGAAACAATGGAAGCAATTTCTGAACTGTTAAAGGGAACAGAAGGCGGCCCCATCCTAAAGCTTACCTTTGTGGGTGATGATGCCGAACAGCCTTTGATGACTGAAATCATCCAGAAGTTCCAGGTGAGTGTCAATATTCTTCAAGGAAAGATTTCACAGACAAGGGAAGGGAGCTATGGCACATTGTTTGTCCGTCTGGATGGAACGGAAAGCAATTTGCAGAGTGCTCTTCAGTTTATTAAAGAGCAGCAAGTGGAGGCGGAGGTGTTAACTAATGATTGAGACTCTGTTTCCAAATGTACACTGGGAGCGGATGTGGGATGCTACCGTAGAGACGATTTATATGAGTCTTGTATCGGTAGCAGCTACGTTTGTTCTTGGTATTTTACTAGGACTTCTCCTTTACCTTACGGGCAAGGGGAACTTGTGGGAAAACAGGTTTGTAAACAGCATTATTGCGGGTTTTGTAAATTTATTCAGGTCTATTCCTTTCATTATATTAATTATCCTGCTGATCCCCCTGACAACCATTATAGTAGGGACAATGCTTGGGCCAAGCGCGGCCTTGCCGGCACTTATTATCGGGGCGGCACCATTTTACGCCCGTATGGTTGAAATTGGACTCCGTGAAGTGGACAAAGGTGTCATTGAAGCGGCTCAGTCTATGGGAGCAAATCAGCAGCAGATTATTTTCAAAGTTTTATTGCCTGAGTCCATGCCAGCATTGATTTCCGGTATTACAGTAACAGCTATAGCTTTAGTAAGCTATACCGCAATGGCTGGAGTAATTGGTGCAGGAGGACTGGGAGATTTAGCTTTCCGGGAGGGTTTCCAGCGGAATAATCCCGATGTTACCTTAGTGGCTACCATTGCCATCCTGATTATTGTATTTGTTCTACAATGGATTGGCGATCGGCTTACACATACAATTGATAAAAGATAAAGGAGGAGAAACGTACATGAAGTATTTATTGCATGTTTTATCTGTGTTTGCATTAGTACTTGTTCTGGCAGCCTGCGGCACAGCGAGGAGGACGATACTGCAGGAGATGGTGAAGGAGACGGCACAGAGGTTGACGTAGAAGAAGCAGAAGAGGGCGTTGAAGAAGATGATACTGATGCTACAGAGGAAGAGGAGCAGGAGCTCACAATTGGAGCTTCGAATGTCCCTCATGCTGAAATCTTAGAATTTGCATCTGATCAACTTGAAGAAGAAGGTATTACTCTTGATATTAGAACGTTTAATGATTATATCGTTCCTAACCAGGCGCTTGATCAAGAAGAATTGGACGCAAATTATTTCCAGCACATCCCGTACCTTGAGTCTCAAATTGAGGAGCATGGCTATGATTTTGAAAATGCCGGCGGAATCCATATTGAGCCGATTGGTGTTTACTCTCAGGAGTATGACAGCTTAGATGACCTGCCTGAAGGTGCTGAAATTATCATGAGCAGCTCAGTGGCTGACCATGGAAGAATCTTATCAATGCTTGAAGATGAAGGGCTTATCACCTTAACTGAAGGGGCAGGTGTGGAAGCTACCATTGATGATATTGAAGAAAACCCTAGAGACCTCAATTTTCGTGATAACGTAGAAGCAGCTATGCTTCCACAGGCTTTTGATAATAACGAAGGCGATGCTGTTCTTATTAACTCCAATTATGCGATTGACCACGGCTTATCACCAGCTGAAGATGCTATTGCTATTGAATCTCCAGATGATAACCCCTATGTGAATGTGATTGCTGTGCGCAGCGGCGATGAAGATAATGAAGCAATTCAAACGTTAGTCGAAGTGCTTCGTTCTGAAGAAGTTCAAGATTTTATTCTTGAAGAATACGATGGGTCTGTTATCCCAGTTAACGAGTAATAATAAGAGTGAAATGCCGGTTCCTTGAAGGAGCCGGCATTTTTTATTAATTAAACGTGTTCTCTTATTTTATATGTATGGTAAAGAAACGGTAAGGTCTTTCCTTACTCAAAAGAGCAGGGGCTGTATGTGCCTGAGAGTGAAGAATAAAGGGAAGGCACAGGCTTACAGAAAAAGAGCTCTTTGTGTATGAACATGGAATTTTTGTAAACCCTAAAGTTTGATATGGAGATTAAGGAGGAGAACGAAAATGAATCAATCGCAGGATAACCAGGAAACATCACTTATTCAACAAGCATTGCATGACTACAAAGCGGGTTTAGGACACTTTACTGAGCAGATTCCTCATATTGCGCGTAAATATAATGCTTTTACTGAAGCGTGTTTTGAAGAAGGGGAATTGTCTCAAAAAGAAAAACAGCTGATTGCTCTGGGCCTGAGTGTATATTCACAAGATGAGTATTGTATTATTTATCATACACAGGGATGTCTGGATCAGGGATGCAGTGAAAAGGAGATATTAGAAGCCTTAGGAGTGACCGCTGCCTTTGGAGGCGGGGCTGCCATGAGTCAGGCAGTGACTCTCGTACAAGAAGCCATTCAGGACCTTCAGCAAAATACTCACTAATTTGAACGTCTTTTCTTGGCAGTCATGTTACAAGAAGGGCAAGGGGTGTCCCGGTTACATGTTTACTTGCGCAAAATTTTCAAAACAGCCTTTTCTGTAAGGTCAAGGGTCCTATGGAAAAATGGTTGTGAGATTGAGCGTATAAACAGAACAGAGCGGCGGCGCCCCTCTGTTCTTTTACGTCCTTTCTGACTTAAACATGAAGGAACAGCTGACAGGTTTCTTAAACGCTTCTCTCCTTTTTTGCAAAGATTTGTTACAATAAAAAAATACGTGTTTACAAACATAGAATAAATCCTCACCTTCGGTCAGGAAGGCACATAGTGAGTACTTTTTTAAATATATTCAATCTTCAGGACATATGGTACGATGAAACTTCTTGGCCGCGATAGTTGTAACATAGTAGTTATTCAAGGTAAACTAGGTAAAGATTATGTTTAACAACACAGGGATAGTGGTAACTCCTTGAACTTAGTTTGGATTTGTTATAAAATTATAATGATAATAGATTGAGAATAAGGGGTATGCAAGTCACCCATTATATTTATAAATATGGAGGTATTTTTAGATGTCAGCACCTAACCTTAAGATCGAAAATCTTCATGTAGCTATTGAAGGAAAAGAAATTATTAAAGATTTTAACCTTGAAATTAAGGGTGGAGAAATACACGCAATTATGGGACCTAACGGTACGGGGAAATCCACCTCGCTTCTGCTATTATGGGGCATCCTAAATATGAAATTACGAGCGGTAAAGTCTTTTTAGACGGAAAAGACGTTTTGGATATGGAAGTAGATGAGCGTGCAAGAGCCGGGCTTTTCCTGGCTATGCAGTATCCGAGTGAAATCGCTGGTGTAACAAATGCTGATTTCATGCGTTCAGCCATTAATGCTGGCCGAGAAGAAGGAAAAGAAATTTCTCTTATGAAATTTATCCGCAAAATGGATGAAAAAATGGACGTTCTGGATATGGACCAGGCTTTCTCCCAGCGTTACCTGAATGAAGGCTTTTCCGGTGGGGAGAAAAAGCGTAACGAAATTCTTCAGCTTCTTATGCTTGAACCAAAGATCGCTATTCTTGATGAAATTGACTCTGGTCTTGATATTGATGCCTTAAAAGTCGTTTCTAATGGAGTTAACGACATGAGAGGGCCTGAGTTTGGCTGTTTAATTATCACTCACTACCAGCGTCTATTGAACTACATCACTCCTGATAAAGTCCATGTCATGATGCAAGGACGTATTGTGAAAACCGGCGGGGCAGAACTTGCTGAGCGCCTGGAAGCAGAAGGCTATGACTGGATTAAAGAAGAGCTTGGCATTGAAGATGAAAAAGTCGGCCAAGAAACGCAAGCGTAGGAGGTTATATCATGTCAGTGGATACTAAGTTGACGTTCGACGAACAATATATCAGAGATTTTTCAAAAGGAAAGGGCGAACCTGAGTGGCTGACTGAACAACGAGTGGCTGCCTACCAGCTTGCGGAAAAGCTTGGTTTGCCAAAACCGGAAAAGACCAATATTACAAAATGGAATTTCACTGAATTTAAACATGAGGGCAAGCCTTCTGAAACTTTTGATAAAGTGGAAGACCTTGATGAAAATATTCAAAAGCTTATCGATAAGAGCTCTGGTGAACAAAATGTGATTGTTTATCGTGACGGAGTTCCCGTTTATAAAAATGTAAGCAGTGCTTTAGAAGAGCAGGGTGTCATTTTTACCGATATGCAGACAGCAGTTCAAAACCATGAAGAGCTTGTGAAAAAGTACTTTATGGGCAAAGCGGTTGATGTAGATGAGCACCGCTTAACTGCACTTCACGTAGCTCTTATGAACGGCGGTACCTTCCTCTATGTGCCAAAGAACGTAGAGATCACAGTGCCTCTTCAAACGATTAACTGGCAAGAGGACGGGGAAGCTGCTCTATTCAACCACGTGATTGTTGCTGCTGAAGATAACAGCAAGGTGACATTTTTAGAGAACTACGTGTCATTTAATAAAGAAGCTGCCGCTGTAGCAAATAATGTAGCAGAAGTATATGCAGGACCCGGATCCAACATTACATTCTGCGGCGTAGATAATTTTGAAAAAGGCGTGACCACTTACACTAACCGTCGTGGCCACGTAGAGAAGGATGGAAGAATTGACTGGGTGCTTGGCCAAATGAACGAAGGAAATACGGTTTCTGAAAACATTACTCTCCTCGTTGGAGATGGATCCTATGGAGACACGAAAACAGTGACCATCGGACGTGGGGAGCAGAGCCAGAACTTTGTTTCCAATATGGTTCATTTCGGCAAGAATTCCCGTGGGTATATCTTGACTCATGGGGTCATGAAGGATAAAGCAAGCTCAATCTTCAATGGGATTACAAAGATTGAGCATGGGGCAACCAAGTCTGACGGAGTACAGACAGAACGTGTTCTTATGCTAAGCGAGAAAGCACGGGGAGACGCCAACCCGATCCTCTTGATTGATGAAGATGATGTTACGGCAGGACACGCAGCATCAGTAGGGCAAATTGATCCAATGCAAATGTTCTACATGATGAGCCGCGGGATCTCCCGGACAGAAGCCGAACGCTTGATTATTTTTGGTTTCCTGGCACCTGTAGTAAACGAACTGCCTATTGAATCTGTAAGAAACAGCCTTACTGAACTTATTGAAAGGAAGGTTTACTAATGGATGTACGTGAAATCCGCAAGATGTTTCCCATCTTGGATCAGGAGGTCAATGGCCATCCTTTAGTATATTTAGATAGCTCAGCCACTTCTCAAAAGCCTGTACAGGTGATTGAGAAGTTGGATGACTATTACCGCCGGTATAACTCCAATGTACACCGTGGTGTCCACACCCTGGGAACACTGGCTACTGAAGGCTATGAAGGAGCAAGGGAAAAGGTCAGGGCTTTCATTAATGCCAAAAGTACAGAAGAGATCGTGTTTACGAGGGGGGCAACAGCTGCCCTCAACCTGGTAGCTTCAAGCTACGCCCGCGACAACCTCTCAGAAGGCGATGAGATTGTTATTACACAAATGGAGCATCATAGTAATATCATTCCCTGGCAGCAGGCAGCTAAGGCTACAGGAGCCACTCTAAAGTATATTCCTATGCAGGAAGACGGATCCATTTCCCTTGAAGATGTAAGGGAAACGGTTACGGATAACACAAAGATTGTAGCTGTAATCCAGGTTTCCAATGTATTAGGTACAATCAATCCGGTAAAAGAAATTACGTCTATTGCTCACGAAAAAGGAGCAGTATCCGTAATAGATGGCGCACAAAGCATTCCTCATATGAAAGTGGATGTGCAGGATATTGATTGTGATTTTCTGGCATTTTCCGGTCATAAGATGTGTGGGCCAACTGGAATCGGGGTATTGTATGGTAAAAAGAAGTGGCTGAATAACATGGAGCCCGTTGAATTTGGCGGCGAAATGATCGATTTTGTTGATTGGCAGGAATCTACCTGGAAGGAGCTTCCATGGAAGTTTGAAGGTGGAACCCCAATTATCGGAGGAGCCATTGGGCTGGCAGCAGCCATTGATTTTCTGAACGAAATAGGGCTTGAGAATATAGAAGAGCATGAAACGAAGCTCGTCAATTATGCAATCGAAAGGCTTCAAAGCGAAGTGAAAGGATTGCAGATATATGGACCGAAAAAACGGGCGGGTATTGTCACTTTTAATGTAGAAAACGTCCATCCTCATGACCTGGCAACAGTTCTTGATTCTGAAGGAATAGCAGTCCGGGCAGGCCATCATTGTGCCCAGCCGCTGATGAGGTGGCTGAAAGCGACAGCAACTGCCCGTGCCAGCTTTTATCTATATAACACCGAAGAAGATGTTGATGCTCTAGTGAAAGGCCTAATAAAAACAAAGGAGTATTTCGGTGATGTCTTTGCATAGTAACAATCTAGATACCCTATACCGGCAAGTCATCATGGATCACTATAAAAATCCCCGAAACCGCGGAGGTATTGAGGAGATACGTTAACAGTGAACATGAATAACCCTACATGCGGAGACCGCATTGAACTTCAAATGCAAGTTGAGGATGGAAAGATTTCTGAAGCTAAGTTTTCAGGTGAAGGCTGTTCGATCAGTTTATCCTCTGCTTCGATGATGACTGAAGTAATTAAGGGAAGACCTGTGGAAGAAGCGCTTGAACTAGCAGATATTTTCTCCAAGATGATGCAGGGAGAAGATTATGACGATGAAAAATACGACCTTGGTGATATAGAAGCTTCAAGGGGTTCAGAAGTTTCCTGCACGAATTAAATGTGCAACCTTAGCATGGAAGGCCATGGAAAAAGGATTAAATAACGAAGAAGAATAGGAAGAAGGCGTTTTGTACCTGAAGAAGAAAGTTAGGTACAGAAGGCTGACTTCGGGACTTGGGATTTTATAAGCATGTATTGCATGCTACTTTTAAGGAGGGTTTTCACATGGCTAAGAAAATGCCTGAAATCGGCGAATATAAATACGGCTTTCATGACAAAGACGTATCGATTTATCGTTCAGAGCGCGGGCTTACTGAAGAGATAGTCCGTCAAATTTCAAAAATCAAAGAAGAGCCGGAATGGATGCTGAATTTCCGCTTGAAGTCTCTAGAGCAGTTTTACAAAATGCCTATGCCTCAGTGGGGCGGAGATCTTGCAGAATTGAAGTTCGATGAGATCACTTATTATGTTAAGCCTTCTGAGCGCTCCGAAAAGTCTTGGGATGAAGTACCGGAAGAAATTAAGAACACGTTCGATAAACTGGGAATTCCTGAAGCAGAACAGAAATACCTTGCTGGTGTATCCGCGCAGTATGAATCTGAAGTGGTCTATCACAATATGCAAGAAGACCTTGAAGCTCAAGGGATTATCTTTAAAGATACGGATACAGCGTTGAAAGAGGACGAAGAAATTTTCCGTAAGCACTTTGGCACAGTGATTCCTCCATCGGATAACAAATTTGCTGCCTTGAATTCAGCTGTGTGGTCCGGCGGATCCTTTATCTATGTTCCAAAAGGTGTAAAAACGGATACACCTCTACAAGCTTATTTCCGTATTAACTCTGAGAACATGGGTCAGTTTGAGCGTACGCTTATTATCGCGGATGAAGACAGCTCTGTACACTATGTAGAAGGATGTACAGCGCCTGTATATTCCACAAACTCTCTGCATAGTGCAGTGGTTGAAATCATCGTTAAAAAAGACGCTTACTGCCGTTATACAACCATCCAGAACTGGGCACCTAATATCTTTAACCTGGTAACAAAGCGTGCAGTTGCTGAAGCTGGTGCTACCATGGAGTGGGTTGACGGTAATATCGGTTCAAAGCTGACGATGAAGTACCCAGCTGTCATTATGAAAGGCGAAGGAGCAAAAGGTACAATTCTTTCCATTGCCATTGCCGGGAAAGGGCAGCATCAGGATGCCGGTGCAAAGGTAATGCATTTAGCACCGAATTGTTCTTCAACCATCGTCTCAAAATCAATTTCTAAACACGGCGGTAAGGTAACGTATCGCGGAATTGCTCACTTTGGACGTAAGTCTGAAGGATCCAAGTCCAAGATTGAGTGTGATACTCTTATCATGGACAACGAGTCTACCTCCGATACAATTCCTTACAACGAAATTCTAAATAACAACATTACTCTTGAGCACGAAGCGACAGTTTCTAAAGTGTCAGAGGATCAGTTATTTTATTTGATGAGCCGCGGAATTTCTGAAGAAGAAGCGACAGAAATGATCGTAATGGGCTTTATCGAACCATTTACAAAAGAACTGCCAATGGAGTATGCGGTAGAGATGAACCGTCTTATCCGCTTTGAAATGGAAGGTTCCATCGGGTAAGTCTATTATGACGGCAGCCATGGAAAAGCGAACCCAGATGGGTTCGCTTTTTCTTATGTTCAAGACTTTCAATTTAAAAAAACAGGTGTATGTATTATACTGCTAAGGGAAAATGAGTGGGAACGATAATCAGCTAATTTGGAGGGGCAATCTATGATTTACGTTGGAGTCACAGGCTGGGGGATCATGACACCCTTTACAGCAAGGGAACGCGCCCAGGTGAGAAATTAAAAGAGTACGGCAGTCATTTTCCTACTGTTGAAGTAGATGCATCTTTTTACGCGGTGCAACCGCAACGAAACTATGAAAAATGGGTGAGGGAAACACCAGATAATTTCAGATTTGTTGTGAAAGCTTATCAGGGCATGACAGGACATGAACGAAAAGAGATCCCATTTGCTTCAAAAGAGGAAATGTACGAAGCATATCTTGAGTCACTAGAGCCGGTCATTGAGAGCGGGAAGCTTGCGATGGTACTTTGCCAGTTTCCACCCTGGTTCGACTGTAATAAAGAAAATGTAGAGTTCCTCCGCTACACAAAGGATAAATTAGGAACACTCCCGGCAGCTTTGGAATTTAGGAATAATACCTGGTTTTCACCAGAATATTATAATAAGACCTTAGAGTTTATGGAGCGTGAAGAGTGGATTCACAGCATTTGTGACGAGCCGCAAATTGGAGAAGCTTCCGTGCCGACTGTTTTGCACCCCACTCATTCTGAAAAAACTCTTATACGTCTTCACGGAAGGAACCATGAAGCGTGGAAAAAGCCAGCCAAAGGAGATAAGTGGAGAGAAACTCGCTATCTTTATAATTATTCGAGGAATGAATTAAACGAATGGCTGGAGAATATTGATAAAATAAAAGACGAAACCAAAGATATTTATATGCTCTTTAATAATAATTCTGGCGGAGATGCAGCACCAAATGCAAAATCGTTTTTGGAGCTGGCTGGAATCTCTTATGAAGGTCTGGCTCCAAAACAGCTGAGCTTGTTTGAAGATCATAAAGGAAGTGGGAAGAGTCCTTGAGAGCACTAATGAAAGGATGGCTGTTGTTTTGCTCTCCCTCTCATGACTCTGGCTAAGAGTGTAAGGGAAAGGGCATGATTTGAAAACGAAGGCGGTGAAGCTATGGCAGACTATCCAATTTATATTTACCATACTAACGATTTACACAGTCACTTATCTCAGTGGCCTTTGGCTGCGGGATTTTTGAATCATCAGGATAAGTATCATAAAACTCGTAAAGAAACAGCTTTATTCTTTGATATAGGAGATCACGCAGACCGAGTACACCCTATTACAGAAGGGACAAAAGGCAAGGGGAATGTCAGGCTGCTGAATAAAACGCTATCCACCACGTAACTATAGGAAATAATGAAGGAATCACTTTTTCAAAAGAAGATTTGGATCATTTATATGATGATGCACAATTCACGGTTCTCACAGCTAACTTGTTTGAAAAGGATGGAAGTCGCCCCAGTTGGGCCAAGCCCTATGATTTCATAACTGTTGAAAATGATACGGTGATAGGCATCATTGGAGTAACGGTTCCGTTTTATCCATTCTACGACCAATTGGGCTGGCAGATAAAGGACCCGGAGACTCTATTACCATCGCTAGTGAGCGAGGTGAAGCAAAAGGCTGATATTATTATTCTCCTGTCTCACCTTGGCTATCATAATGATGAGAAAATTGCCCGGGAACATAAGGATATAGATGTAATCCTTGGCGCTCATACTCATAATCTTCTAAAAACAGCACAGAATATCAATGGCACACTAGTGCTCAGTGCGGAAAGCACGGTTACTATGCGGGACAGATACGTTTGCTTGTTGACGAGGAAACAAAAAGGGTGAAACACAAGGAAGGAGGAGCCATAGAGGTCAGCCATCATCCTATGTGTGAAGAGACGCAAGTACTTATGGAAGAGCTGCAGATAGAATCAAGTAAGGTTATGGAAACTCCCATTGTTGAACTTAAGCAGCCATTGGAAATTTCATGGACAGAACCTTCACAGTTTGCCGATATGCTGGCAACAGGTGTGCGAGAATGGTGCGGAACTGAACTAGCGATGATTAATTCAGGGCTGCTTCTTGAATCATTATCTCCAGGTGTGATTACGAGAAGAGAGCTTCATCGGCTCTGTCCCCACCCAATCAATCCTTGTATCGTAAAAGTTAAGGGAGCAGTATTAAAGGAAACAATCCATGCAGCATTTACAGAAAAAATGATCCACCTTCCATTAAAAGGATTCGGTTTTCGCGGAGAGATGCTGGGGAGAATGGCTTTCAGCGGAATGGAAGTCCATACCACACCTGGAGGCAATGGACACACGCGTGTAGATGGTATCTACATCAATGGCAAAGCTATCGAATTACAGGAATATTACTCGGTAGCGACTGCTGACATGTTTACGTTTGGTCCCTTGTACCCTGGACTGTCCCAGGCTGAATATAAGGAATACTTCATGCCGGAGCTAATGAGAGATATTCTGGCAAAAACATTAAAAGATTACGCATAGAACCTTTCTCTTTTGAAAACACCTTCTCTGATGGCACGAGAGATGAGTACTCTGCATATAGTAGGGGCGAGAGGTGTATAGGAGGGGGGCGTTAAATAATGATGAAAATGGAGCCTGTTGAAATACAAGGAAAACTCTTTAAAGCTGTCACTGTAGACTTACCGAAGACCAAACTAATGGCAGTGACGAATGAAAAAGGATATATTATGTGCGGAGCACTGGACGTAGGCTTATTAAACGCCAAGTTAAAAGATCGAAAAGTCATAGCTGGCCGAGCCGTGGGAGTCAGGAGCATAGAAGAGCTTCTGGAAGCTCCTCTTGAATCCGTTACAGTAGAAGCTGAAAAGATGGGCATTACAAAAGGTATGCCAGGTAAAGAAGCACTGCTTAAAATGGTATGAATAACTGACCGGTTTATTGAAACCGGTCTTTTCTTTTAGGAAAGCACGGTGGTTTCCTGTTTTGTTATGCCCTTTTAAAGAGGCAGGCATGACATTCGTTTCTCGCTTGTAACGGTTGCACCTTTGCGGTGGACAAGCCTTTTTACGATCAAAAAAACGGACTTTCTTTGTCTGTCTGGTAAGCTGGATTTTTGAAAGCAACAGCATTTAATTACAGTAGAGGTCTTCTTGCAAGCGTACGGGGTCAGACAAAGCTTGCGGGATTTTGTGTAAAACAGGGAGAGTAAGAGTAGGGAAAAAATCTCTGGCAGGTGTTACAATGGGAAGTAATGATTTAACAGAAGGGCGGTACAAGGCATGCAGCAATATTTGGACCTATGTCGGCACATCTTAGACAATGGAACGAAAAAAGAAGACAGGACAGGAACAGGAACAATAAGCACCTTTGGCTACCAAACCAGGTTTAATCTTCAAGAAGGGTTCCCGGTTATTACAACGAAGAAGCTCCATCTCCGTTCTATCATCCACGAACTCCTCTGGTTTCTAAAAGGGGACACAAACGTGAAATATCTGCAGGATAATAACGTAAGAATTTGGAATGAGTGGGCTGATGAAGATGGTGAGCTTGGCCCTATATACGGAAAGCAATGGAGATCCTGGGAGGGAGCAAACGGACGGACGGTTGACCAAATATCTGAAGTGATTGACCAAATTAAGAATAATCCTGATTCCAGGCGATTAATTGTTAATGCATGGAACGCTGCTGAAATAGAGGATATGGCTCTGGCTCCCTGCCACTGCCTGTTTCAATTCTACGTTGTAGATGGCAAGCTTTCCTGCCAGCTGTATCAGCGAAGCGCCGATGTGTTTCTCGGGGTTCCCTTTAACATTGCATCATACGCTCTCTTAACAAAAATGATTGCCCAGGTTTGTGACCTGGAGGCACATGAATTTATCCATACCTTTGGGGATGCGCATATTTATTTAAATCATGTAGAGCAAATTCAGCTTCAATTAACAAGAGACCCTCGTCCCCTCCCGACAATGGAAATAAATCCAGACGTAAAATCGATATTTGATTTTACTATTGATGATTTTATTTTAAAAGTACGACCCTCATCCACACATTAAAGGAGAAGTTTCTGTATGATTTCGTTTGTAGTAGCGATGGACAAGCAAGGAGTTATTGGGAAAGACAATAAGCTGCCATGGTACCTGCCGGCCGATTTAAAGCACTTCAAAGAGACGACGATTGACTCACCTATTGTCATGGGAAGAAAAACCTTTGAATCCATTGGAAAACCTCTTCCAAAAAGGACAAACGTTATTTTAACCAAAGATGAGAACTATACAGCAGAAGGGTGTGAAATCATTCATTCCCCTGAGGACGTTCATAACTACGGAGATGATCATGGAGAGGTTTTTGTAATTGGGGGAGCTAAGGTGTTTGAGGAGCTCTTTCCGGAAGCTGAAAAATTATACCTTACAATAATAGATGAGAAATTTGATGGCGATACCTACTTTCCAGAGTGGAATGAGGAAGAATGGAAGCTAATCGAGGAAAAGGAAGGAACAGTGGATGAGAAAAATAAGTATCCACACCGGTTTCTGACTTATAAAAGGAAAGGCTAGGGTAAAGGGATTTCTTCCCTTTTATGCTCCAAGGAAGGAACGAAAAAAGGATAAGTATATACCCCGTCCCCTCTTGCATACACATAAAGTAGGCAAAGGGGGCATTTTTATGGGGAAAAACAGAAGATGGAAAAGACAAAAAGGACCCCTCCCATTTCGGTATGTCTTTTTGCTTTCGTCAATAATCTTTATTGCGCTCACAATCCAGGGGTTGTGGCTGGTGGATCAGGGGATCCGTCCAACCTTAATTGCAATTGCAAAAACAGAAACACAAAAAATTGCCACTCAGGCTATAAATGATGCCATTTCAAAGAAAATTGTAGAAAACATTGATATGGAAGAGCTCATGGTCATTGAGAAGGATAACCAGGGAAATATTACGTCCGTAGGCTTTAATCCTCAGGTTTCAAACAGGGTGCTTTCTGAAGCTACGTTAAGGGTACAAAAGTATTTAAAAATGGTAGAAGAGGGCAAAATTGAGGATTTAGGTCTCCCGGATGGAATAGAGATGGAGTTTGATAAAGAAACTTTTACTGAAAACGGTATTATTCATATGATCCCCCTTGGGCAGGCGACTAATAATGCCCTGCTCGCTCATTTGGGCCCTAAGGTTCCTGTACGTTTTACAGCGATTGGTGATGTGAAAGCAACGATGACTGAGTCTATTTATGAGTCAGGGATCAATAACACATATATAAGGGTTTCCCTTGATCTGGAAGTAGACGTCAAAGTCGTTATCCCTTTTGCCACTGATGACGCGGTGGTTCCAACCTCAATTCCTATTGGCATGGTGTTTGTTTCCGGTCAGGTTCCGGATTTCTACAATCACGGGCAAGGTGATATGCCGGCACCGGCAATCATACAGGAAAAGGATCTTGAAGATATTATTCATCCTAGTGAAGAGAATGAGGAAGAAGTTCTTGAAGTTCCTGATCAGGAGATGGAAATAGTCCCTGACTAAAAAGAAAACCATAGAAGATATTTTCAGAGAGTGTCCCAAAAGCGTAAGCTTTTGCGGAAAACTCTCTTTTTTTGGTTTTGATATCTGTTACCAGACGCTCCATAAGCATCTAAAGGTACAAGCGCCTCAGCCGCTCACGTGCTCTTCATTCGTATTCACGGTGCCTTTTAGGCCGCCGGCATGGCCTTAGATTCCTCGTAAAAACACCTTGGGGAATCCCTGGCGCGAGCAATCTCACAGGCGTTTCTCACTTTTGCAATCAAATAAATTATTATTGCTTTCCTTTTTTTGAAAAAAAGGAGGAAAGGTATTATTTACATAGAACATTTGTAAGGAGGAAGAGGAAGGTATATTTCACAAACAACAAGTGATTTAGAAAAAAACGTTGACAATAGTCCTAATAAAAAATATAATGAGATAACGAATTGTCAAAAAAAGTCGAAAAGGAGGGAAGTTCACAACTCAAACGCTGTGCAAGGGTGGAAAAAGAAGATAATACATCTAGTCTAACTTATATTTTTCTGAATATTCTTTATTGTAGTAACCAATCTAAAAAGAGATGAAGGGGGAAGGTTCCCATGAGAGAGCAGTGGGGAACTAGAGCAGGTTTTATTTTAGCGGCCGTAGGTTCGGCTATTGGCCTGGGCAATATTTGGCGGTTCCCGGCAGTAGCATACGAAAATGGCGGCGGAGCATTCTTTATTCCTTATCTATTTGCCTTGTTAACTGCAGGTATTCCGTTGTTGATTCTGGAATTTACTATCGGTCATAAGTATCGCGGATCTGCACCGCTGAGTTATGCGCGGATGAACAGAAAGGCAGAATGGATCGGATGGTGGGCTGTATTTGTCTCGTTTGTCATTTCAACCTACTACGCTGTCATTATTGCTTGGGCAATGTCTTACAGTGTTTTCGCCATTAACCAGACATGGGGAGAAGATACTGAAGGATTTTTATTCGGGGACTACTTAAACCTTGCCGAGGTGCCCGGACAGGTAGGAAGCTTTGTCCCTGGTGTATTAATACCGTTAATTATTGTCTGGGTCGTAACACTTGGTGTGTTATTTAGAGGGGTTCAAAAAGGGATTGAGTGGGCTAACCGTATTTTTATTCCAACACTTGTTGTCTTATTCTTAATTATAGTTATTCGTGCGGTTACGCTTCCAGGAGCGGTAGACGGTCTCCAGGCATTTTTCGAACCTAACTTTGAAACCATTACATCTGGAAGTGTGTGGGTCGCGGCATACGGACAAATATTCTTTAGTTTGTCGATAGCCTTTGCCATTATGATCACGTATTCCAGTTATTTACCAAAGAAATCTGACATCACCAACAATGCTTTTATTACAGGATTTAGTAATTCAAGCTTTGAATTACTTGCAGGTATTGGAGTATTTGCTGCCCTTGGTTTTATGGCCATGCAGGCAGGTGTTGGTGTATCTGAAGTGGTAGCCGGTGGTATTGGTCTTGCTTTTGTGGTCTTTCCAATGATAATAAATGAGTTTCCGGCTTTAAACGGGCTGTTTGGCTTTTTGTTCTTTGCCTCACTTGTCCTTGCAGGTTTATCATCTTTAATCTCAATTTCTGAAACCTACGTCAAAGGGATCTCTGAGAAGTTTGGAATTTCCAGAGCAAAGGCTGTAACGATTGGCGGAGGGATTGCAGCATTGATCTCCTTGGTCTTTGCTACGCAAGGTGGATTGTTCTTCCTCGATGCTGCAGATTACTTTATTAACCAGTTTGGTGTAGCCTTTATTGGCCTCGTCCAGGTCATTGCTATAGCGTGGATCATGCGTAAGCTTAATGTGTTTCAGGATCACGCCAATGGTATTTCGGATATCCGTCTTGGTCTTTGGTGGAAGGTTTGTTTAGGCGTCATTACACCAGTTGTTTTAGGGTACATGATGTTTGATCTCTTCAGAACAAACCTGCTTGGTCTGTTTGATACAGAAACCGGTAACTATGAAGGATATTCAGATGCATTTATTCTTTGGGGCGGTTGGGCTGTAGCTGCTTTCGCAATCATTGCAGGGTTTGTCTTTATGGCAATCCGCTGGAGAAGTCGTGACATAGTTGATGAAGTTGATTCGCAAGAAAGGGAGGGTTGATAGCTATGACTGGCAGCGCACTGTTTATGATGATTTTAGGGATGATGATTATCTGGGGCGGTATGGCAGGAAGCATAATCCACGCCCGCAGAGTATCAAAAAATAATCGTTAAAAAAGCAGGGGAGCTTTTCTCCCCTGCTTTATTTTTTTCTTCTTTCTTGTTTTTCCCAGGAACGAAGGTTTGGGTATGGGTCAAAAGACCATTCAGTGTAGCCATTATCCCTATACATCCCGTAATGGAGGTGAGGAGGGAATTTTCCCTGGGTGCCCGGCTTTCCGTATCCGGAGCTTCCAACATACCCAATAACAGTACCTGGTTCAACAAGTGTCCCTTTTTTAATGTCCTTTTCAAAACCGCTTAAATGTGCGTAGTAATGATACACATTATTGTTGTCCCTGATTCCTATCCGCCAGCCTCCAAACCTGTTCCAGCCTTTTAGTTCCACGACACCATATGTGGTAGAGCGAACCGGCGTGTTGTACCCTGCAAAAATATCGGTTCCTTCATGTATTCTTCTTCCGCCCCAGCCTCTGCGATCTCCCCAAGTACTGCGGTAACTATAGTTATAGTTTAAAGGGACAGGGAAAACCCGGTCATCGAGGTCAAGTTTTTGATGTTTCTTATATAGATCTGCATGGCCTTTAATGATATTGACTGCCTGGTCCCGCTGATAGTAATCCCACAAGCCGATTTCTATATTATCGTCATCATGGCCGTAAGAGGCTAAATAGCTGGCAAAGGTAAATAAGATATCCATGTCGTTTACCCGGGAAGCCTTTCCATCCTGATCTCCATCAAGACCAATCCCTTCAAATAAGGCTAATGAGTAAGGGTCTTCATCTTCCCAATCAGGGTTTAACGGCCCCGCCCACTCTTTGGGAGCATAGTAAATGCTGATAAGTCCTTCCGTTTCTTCTCTGTCTTTTCTGGCCCGCCGTATTCCTCTTTCATAAGCGTCCACGCTGCCAGCCAGTACCAGGGAACGTAAGTAACAGCTTCCATCTGTTTATAAAGGGTCATACGTCCTTTATAAATATCATCAGCTGACATTTCTTCTGCTGCAATACCTTGATGGAGAGGCAAAGAAAGACAAATGATTATAGCTGATATAAAAATAAGGAAAAATCGTTTCATATCTAGACTCCTACCTTTCAGAAACGGTATCTGCTTGTTAGTGTGACCTATTTATATAAAAAAGATAAAGACAATCATTGGAAACAAACAGGATGTTTGGTAGAAAAGTTCTGAACGTGTTAAAGTATAAAAAGAACAGGAAGCAGAGAGTTCCATTACGTTTACATAGCGCTCTGCCTTTCCTCCAAAACAGTACAATTTACTGGAGTGATGAAGCTTGGCTAAGCAAGAAGAATACATTCGGAAACCAGAATGGTTGAAGATTAAGCTTAATACAAACGAATCCTATAAAGGCTTAAAGAAGATGATGCGTGAAAAAAACCTCCATACCGTGTGTGAGGAGCAAAGTGCCCTAATATTCATGAGTGCTGGGCAGAACGAAAAACGGCTACCTTTATGATTCTTGGCGATGTATGTACAAGAGCCTGTCGTTTTTGTGCAGTAAAAACGGGCCTGCCTACTGAATTGGATTGGGATGAACCAGAACGAGTAGCTGAGTCTGTTGAGCAAATGGGGCTTAAACATGCAGTAATTACAGCAGTAGCCCGCGACGATTTAAAGGATGGTGGAGCAGCTGTGTTTGCGGAAACTGTCCGTGCAGTACGCCGGCGGAACCCATTCTGTACGATTGAAGTGCTGCCTTCTGATATGATGGGAATGGAAGAGAATTTAAAAACTCTAATGGAAGCACGGCCAAATATTTTAAATCACAATATCGAAACGGTAAAACGCCTTACTCCAAGAGTAAGAGCACGGGCTACCTATGATCGTTCACTTGAATTTCTGCGCTACGCAAAAGAGCTGCATTCTGACATCCCGACAAAATCCAGCTTGATGATCGGTCTAGGGGAAACAAAAGAAGAAATTATTGAAACAATGGATGATCTGCGGGCACATGATGTGGATATAATGACAATCGGACAATATTTGCAGCCATCTAAAAAGCATCTGAAGGTTCAGAAATACTACCATCCAGATGAGTTTGCCGAGCTAAGAGAAATTGCTATGTCCAAAGGATTTAAGCACTGTGAAGCCGGACCGCTTGTTCGTTCGTCTTATCACGCAGATGAACAGGTTAACGAAGCACAGGTGAATGAAGAAGCTCAAAAATATCAGGCAGAACAGCAATTTTAAAGGGATTCCTTTTCTGTCTTGAAAAAGAACCGCTCCTATTTATTGAATGGGAGCGGTTCTTGCTAATTCTCCGTCTTCTTCTGCATCAAATCTGTTATCCAAATACTTTGTGGATGGTGGCTGTTCTGTTGATTCCACCATATCTTCAATGGTTTGGGAGAGGACTTTTTGAATATCTCTTGTTTGTGGGCCTACGGTTTGAAAACGCTCAATGTCTTCCATCATCGCTGGGTTATCTGTGATATAGACTTCATAATAGTAGGGCACCATTGCTTCTGCCACCATCTTGGTCTGCTGAGCTACAACATCCCGGTCGTCCCGTTCTGTGTCATATGCAACTAATACATGATGGTTTGTAACAAGAACACATGCTTCCTCTACCGGTGTGGTTTTGACAAGCATTTGACTAATCCCTTCAGCAGACTGCTGGCGATTTATATAATCTGTTGTTTTTGGCGTGTGTTCGAGTGCTTCTTCGTTTTTCTTATGCCTTACCATCCCAAAGTGCTGAGGATCTCCCTGGGTTTCGTCGGTGACGTAATTAAGGTGATTCTCCGGCTCATGTACCTGAAGAGGGTTGGGCTGAGCTTCTCCCCGAACATTTGACCACAGCCGCCCAGCATAAGACAGCCAGATAAAACAGCAGCGGTTAAAACTCCTTTTTTCATCTGAAACACCTCCTTACTTGTAGTATTCTTCTCAGCTCAGAAAAACATGATGGTAAATACTAGGACTCAGCATTAATGAGGAGACATTGAGCTGTAATGGAAAGTTGCAATAATTAATGAAATCAAAAATTTTAGCAATGAATAGATTGTGGTACAATAGACAAAGGTAAGCGAGGTGAGAAGTGTGGTAAGCATTCAAAACCAGCAATATGAAGTGATTAATGATTTCAGGAACGGCTGGAATGAGGAAGAGTTTATCGGCCGGTACAGTGAAGTATTAAATAAGTATGACTACATCGTTGGAGACTGGGGGCATAGCCAGCTTCGACTGAGAGGCTTTTTTGAAGATACCCACAAAAAGGCGACATTTGATACAAAAATTAGTACATTAGATGAATATATATATGAATACTGCAATTTTGGCTGTGCTTATTTTGTCTTGAAAAAATCCGGAACTCCGACTAGGAGCCGGATTTTTTAGTTAGGCTCTGGTAAAGGAGAATTTTTAAAAGTCTTTTGATTGTAGATAAACGCGCGAAACGTCTTCGGCGGGAACAGTAGAGCTTGAGTCCCCACAGGGTGGTGCTTCCTTGGCAGCTGAGGCATGCTTTAGTTAAGAAAGACACGGTGAATAATGGTATGAAACATGAATGAAAATCGCGCTTGGTCCTTTAGGGGCAGTCGAATGTAACAAGCCTTTGGTTAAGAAGTGGCGGGAGGATGATTTGCTCGTTCATACTCAAGGTCTCTATATGGTTCATCCGGCCAGGTGCCCTTACCTGGGCCCGCTTGTTCATCGGTTCGTTGTTTTTCATGGTTTGAGGGATCTGTATAATACGGGTCCCTCTTTTCAGAAAGCGATTGTTTCTTCATAGCAGCAGTCTCCTCCATCTTTTTATTCTTATTAGTTAGTCAGGATGAATGAAATTATTCATCAAGGTAAGGAGAGACTGATCCTTGGGCAATATAGGCCTTCCAAGGAGACACTTTTCTTATGTCAAAAAAGAAGCCTTCAGCAAGTACTTGCTGAAGGCTTCGTTAACCTTTTTTATACAACTTCATATAAGAAAGAGCGGAGTTCAGAAGCTTCTTCTTCATTTAAACGGTAGGCGTGCTCAATATATCCCGGTTCCTCTAAATCATCGGATCCAACAATGGCAAAACGGTTTGATTGCATATCAAGGACAATTTGTTTTCCGTAATGACGGCCGCTTGAAATGATTGCCAGGTCGAAGCGTTGGCTTTCACCCATGAAGCTTACAAACCTCGTTTTTGTTTCTTCGATATCGTCATATAGAAAAATCTTTCTTCTGACATCTAATGTCCTCCTTTATGAGGGAAAGAAGAGAATCTACTCTTCCTCCATAATAAGGTGAGGCTTATTCTCCAGGTGGTGATGTGCTTTAATATATCGGACTGTGCGGGTTTTGGCACGCATGACGATAGAATCTGTTTCGACCAGGTCTCCGCCTAGAAAGCGGACACCTTGCAGGAGTTCCCCGGATGAAACCCCTGATGCTGCAAAGATGGCATCATCACCTTTTACAAGGTCATTGAGCTGGAGCACCTGGGTAGGATCTTCAAGTCCCATATCTCGGCATCGCTGCTCTTCTTCTTCATTTGATGGTACTAGGCGAGCCTGCATGTCTCCTCCCAATGCTTTGATAGCGGCAGCGGAAATAACACCCTCAGGCGCGCCGCCTGTACCCACAAATAAGTCAATTCCCGTTTGGGGCAGGGCAGTTGCAATGGAGGCTCCTACATCACCATCTCCAAACAGCTTGACTCTTGCTCCTTTTTTCGTACTCGTTCCACAATTTCATCATGACGTTCACGTTCTTGGATAATAACAGTAAGGTCACGAACACGCTTATTATTCATTTTGGCTATAATATCAATTGTTTTTTCAATAGGATCATCAATACGAACAAGGCCGGCAGCTTTTGGGCCAACCACGATTTTTTCCATATACATATCCGGAGCATGAAGAAGTGTTCCTCTATCAGCTACAGCAATGACCGCCATAGCGTTAGGGTGTCCTTTGGCAACAATGTTTGTCCCCTCAAGTGGATCAACAGCTATATCGACTTCAGGACCGTTGCCGTTTCCAACTTCCTCTCCTATGTAAAGCATTGGTGCTTCATCAAGTTCTCCTTCTCCAATCACAACTGTCCCCTTACAGCTGACAGAATCAAACATGGTTCTCATGGCAGTTGTTGCAGCGTCATCTGCTTCAATCTTTAATCCGCGGCCAAGCCATTGTGCTGAGGCTAAGGCAGCAGCTTCTGTAACACGTACAATCTCTAATGCTAACTCTCGCTCCACTTTGATACCCTCCGAACTTTATTTAATAAAATGGTTTATTTGTTAGTGAAAGAAGTCATGTCTATCCTACCATAATTTTGTCCCGCGTACGTAATGTCAATGAGCCGCTTGTATAAATGAGGGGGCTAGGTGAGCAAAAAAGTTATGCTATACTAGTACATAAATCAATAAGAGAGCGGGGGAGACAATGTATTTTGTGGATCGAAACCAAATTGAAAACAACCTTATATATATAGAAGAGTTACGTCAAGTGTTTCAATCAAATACCCTTACTGACTCTGAGGTTGGAAAATTAGCCTTAGAGCGTATCACTCATGGTTTTATTGAAGCTTTCATTGATGTAGGAAACCAGATGATTGACGGCTTTATCATGAGGGACCCAGGCAGTTATGAAGATATTTTTGATATATTAAACGACGAAAAAGTCATTCCTGAAAACGAGGCGGAATCGTTTAAAGAAGTGATACGGCTGCGAAAAGATCTCGTATCAAGCTACACAAAGATAGATCATCATCACTTTCAACAGGTGCTGGAGAAAAACATGGAAGTCGTGCATGCCTTTCCAGGCCACGTCAGGTCATACTTAGAAAAAGAATTAGGACCGGTTTCTGCTTTTCTGCCTGAAAATGAAAACAAGGAGGGAAAGTAAATGCCATATGTGAGCCTTGCATTAAAGGCGCAACATAACGGACTGTCTGTCAACAAAAAGAACCAGTTAATCAGAAGGTTTACAGAAGTACTCAAAGACACATTGGGGAAAAATCCTGCTACTACACTCGTTGTCATCCACGAAAATAACGAAGAGTCAGCAAATAGGGGCAACACCGCCCTTTTATATCAGGTGACGAGAGAAAAAGGACGCCCGACCGAGGATGAAAAAGATACCTTACGAAAAGAAGGTATTCGCATTTTAAAGGAAGTTCTTGGGCATGGAGATGAGCCAGTGGATATTCAAATTAATGAAATCAGCACCGATAATTGGGGGCTTGGCGGGGAAAGCATTACGGAAAAAAGAAAAAAAGAATAGAAAGGCTTTAAAACCAACAGCTTTTTTATAGAGAGCTCTAGTGGGTATGGGAGCGCTGATGACTGGTGATGCAATTACTGGCCAGCTCCCATCAGGTTCAACACATAGCAGATCAGAAAGGAAGAGATAGATGACGGCATACAAGGGATACTTAATCGATTTAGATGGCACTGTGTACAGAGGAAAAGAGATCATACCCGAAGCAGTAGAATTTGTAAGCTCTTTAAAAGAGCAGAATCTTCCTTACTTGTTTGTGACAAACAATTCATCAGAAACTCCAGAAAGCGTAGCACAAAAACTTCAAAACATGGGCATTCCCTGTGAAACAAAACATGTCTTTACCTCTAGTATGGCTACCGCATCTTATTTAACTGAGCAAAGGGAAAAACAATCCGCCTACGTCATTGGTGAAGATGGTATCCAAAAGGCTCTTGAGCAGGCGGGCATCACTTATGAAGAAGATCAACCAGGGTTTGTAGTGATGGGGATAGACCGGAGCATTACATATGAAAAGCTTGCCAAAGCAGCACTGGCTGTAAGAAATGGGGCTCGTTTTATTGCGACAAACAAGGATGTGTCGCTGCCATCTGAAAGAGGTCTGCTGCCTGGAAATGGTTCTTTTGTGTCAGTTATTTCTCTTTCCACAGGTGTAGAGCCGACAGTGATTGGAAAACCGGAATCCATTATTGTCGAGCAAGCCCTGGAAAGAATAAACTTGTCTAAAGAAGAGGTTCTGATGGTCGGTGATAACTATGATACCGATATCCTGGCAGGTATCAATGGAGGCATTGATACATTAATGGTGCACACGGGTGTTACGACTGCAGAGCAATTAAAGGAAAAACAGGAGCAGCCGACACATGTTGTTTCTTCCTTAAAGGAATGGAAGATTTAAAAAGACAGAGACATTGACAAAGCAAGGTTAAAAAATAAACATTTTGACACAGCTCTGCCTTCATAAACCGATAAAGCAGAAAACCGAACCATTCAAAAAATGGGTCGGCTTTCTGCTTTTTTGTACCAGCCTCGTTCCAACTTGTGCAGGAGGCCATACATTTAAGAGGTACCCTTCACCGTTGCCATGATTACCGGTGATCCCGGCTTGGCAAAATTAAGGGGTCCAGAAGGCTTCCGGCTTTTAAAAAATTATTCTACATTGGCTGCACGGTGGGCGAGTCTGCTTGAAGCTGCAGCTGCAATAGCCCCGACAATGTCATCGAGAAAAGTATGACAATCACCAGTGGATTTATCATTAAGTTTTTTCAGGATCCCTGGTTTCACTTTGTCGATATAACCGTAGTTTGTAAAACCAATAGAGCCGTAAACATTAACAATTGAAAGAGCAATAATCTCATCAATGCCATACAAGCCTTCGTCGTTTTCTAAGATTTCCTGCAGCGGCTCGGTTATTGCTTTTTTTTCAGTTAATCGATCCAGCTCTATCCCTGTAATAATAGCGTTTTGCACCTCCCGTTTTCCCAGTACATGCTCCACGTTGGCTTTGCACGCTTCCATCGTAAGTTCTGGGAAGTATTGAGATTGAAGAAAATGTACTAATTCAGCGATCTTATCCGTCGTGACTCCTCTTTCTTTTAGTAATGAAATTGCTGTTTCTTTAAGAGGATGGTGCTGATAAACCATTTATATCACCTGTCTTTTTTATTCTTTTGCTCTCCGGAATTTACAAGACTCTGCTCTCTTAGTGTGTCTTAAAGCAGAGAGGATATCCCTTCTTTGTGAAAGGTTTCCGTGTATGGGTCATAAACTATTATATGAACTAAAAAGGAGAGGTGACCGGGCTTTGTTTGAAAGGAATGTATATGACGGATACGGGCTGTACTGCAGAGAAAGGTTCCAGCTGGTATGTACGAAGGGTTTTCAGCTGACAGCGGAACATACATTTTTGTGCCGAAACTGGAAACAGGAAGAGGGAGCCTGAAAGAAAAAATTTCCTGGGCGGAAATGCTGAAACAAAACGGCGGCATACAGGTTGCGCAATTTGTTCAATCCGTTAATGGCCGTGAAACGATTCCGATTGATGGCGAAGAAAGAATGCTGTTTTATATTCCCGAGGAGGAAAGAACAGTCGGTCACATGACAGAAACCGGCTCTTCCCTGGGGATGTTTCATAAACAAGGGAGTCATCTGGGTAATGCTTCGGATTCTTCGACTGTATCGTTTGGCATGAGATGGAGTCAGTGGTGGGAGATGAGAATTGACCAGCTGGAAAGCTGGTATGCAAAAGTAAGCCAGCAAACTGACTTTACTTCCTTTGACCGCTGGTTCGTTTTAACGTTTCCCTATTACCTGGGATTAACTGAAAATGCAATTCAATGGCTGAGGGAGATGGAGAGCGGTCGGGAGTATTCAGCAAAAGAAGGTGGATCAATAAGCCACTTTCGTTTTACAGAGGGAACTTGGCTGACAGTGGACCCGGAAAGAACTGAAGTGAAACTGCCGTCCGACTGGCTTTACGACCACCCTGCAAGAGATGTGGCAGAATGGCTGAGAGAGGCGTTTTTTCAGCAGGAGCCAACTCAGCGAATAGAGTCCTTTTTACACCACTACCTTCAGCACAATGCGTTTACAGACCAGGATTGGATGATGGTGTTTGGGAGGCTTGTATTTCCTTATTTATATATTGAGCAGGTGGAAAAGCACTATATGTATGAAAGCTCCACTGTTGGCAAAGAAATGGAGTGGAGTGTTGAGGAGATATGGGAACGAGAAGGTACTTACCTTGAGCAGCTCGGGAAACTTGGAAGGAACCTGGGACGGAATTGGCCTGGGAAAATAGATTGGATTCTTCAAAGAGAGGGACGGCTGCGATAGCCCCTCTTTTTTATATGGCTCTTACATTCCGTGGAGAAATAGAAAGTGAGATAGAAATGACAAGGATATTTTTAGTTAACAAAAAGTGAGAAAAGTGTCTACCCTCTTGTAAAAAGTACGGGAAAATTCTATAATGTCCATTATAGTGAGACAATTGTTCGTCTCTTATATACACTCTTTCCATTCCGCATAAAATTGACAATGATTTAAGTTATGTGTGATGATATAAATTATTTGCATCAATGGAAAAAAGGAAAGCAGAGATAGATGAAGTAAGGAGTGGGGAGACCATGAATAGCAGAGTTGGTATAGGATTACTTGGGTTAGGGACGGTAGGAAGCGGTGTGATCCAAATTATTAAGGAACACCAGGAAGAGCTTCAACACCAAGTAGGGAGTCCTATTACAATAGAGAAGGTTCTTGTTAAGGATGTAGAAAAACAAAGATCAATAGAGATTGACACAGATAAGTTAACCACTTCACCTGACGAGGTTATTTCAGATCCTGATGTGGATGTTGTCATTGAAGTGATGGGCGGTATTCATGAAGCCAGAGAATACATTCTTAAAGCCCTTCAGCAGAAAAAGCACATCGTGACTGCTAATAAGGACTTAATGGCACTTTACGGGCCGGAATTGTTAAAGGCTGCCTCGGAAAACCAATGTGACATTTTTTATGAAGCGAGTGTAGCAGGCGGCATTCCTGTTATTCGCAGCCTTGTAGAAGGCCTTTCCTCAGACCGCATTACAAAAATTATGGGGATAGTTAATGGAACTACTAATTATATACTGACAAAAATGAGCCAGGAAGGCAGGTCTTATGAAGAAGTTCTTGCAGAAGCCAAAGAACTGGGATTTGCCGAAAGTGACCCTACCTCTGATGTCGAGGGACTTGATGCAGCCAGGAAAATCACCATTTTAGCAAACTTAAGTTTTGCAACAAATGTGGATTTGGAAGATGTAGTAGTCAGAGGAATAACGACTGTTACTTTAGAAGACATCGAGTATTGTGAGCAGCTTGGTTATACTATTAAGCTTATTGGTTTAGCCCAGCGCGATGAAGGAAAGCTTGAGCTTACAGTACAGCCGACACTTATTCCTAATTCTCACCCTCTTGCCTCCGTTAATGACGAATACAATGCTGTTTACGTTTACGGAGAGGCTGTAGGTGAAACGATGTTTTACGGCCCTGGAGCTGGTTCATTGCCAACCGCTACAGCGGTAGTTTCTGACCTGGTTACCGTTGTGAAAAACATGAAGCTTGGAGTCAATGGAAGAAGTATTACCGGGCCTTTGCACAGCAAAGAAATGAAATCAGATGAGGAATCTAAAGCTAAATATTTCCTGCGTCTTCATGTCAAAGATGAAACCGGCACATTTGCTACCTTGACTTCTTTATTTTCCAAGCATGACGTCAGCTTTGAAAAGTTACTTCAATGGCCGATAAAAGGAGAAGAAACAGCGGAAGTAGTGATCATCACTCATCAGACTACTCGTGCAACTTATGAAGAAATCTACAAGAAATTAGAGGAGCTTGATATTGTACTGGACGTTAAAAGTACTTATCGAGTTGAGGGAGGAAACTAAGATGAGCAGCTGGAAAGGTTTGCTTCACACATACAAAGATTATTTGCCGGTCAATGAAAAAACACCAACGCTTTCACTTAATGAAGGGAACACCCCGCTGATCCACCTTGAAACTCTTTCAGAGGAGTGGGGGGTAGAGGCATATGTGAAAGTTGAAGGAGCGAACCCGACAGGCTCTTTTAAGGATAGAGGGATGGTAATGGCCGTCGCTAAAGCAAAAGAAGAAGGCAGTAAAGCAATTATTTGTGCCTCCACGGGGAATACTTCTGCTGCAGCTGCTGCCTATGGTGCTCGTGCTGGACTGCGTTGTATTGTAGTGATTCCTGAAGGGAAGATCGCTTTAGGAAAATTGGCGCAGGCTGTGATGTACGGTGCTGAAGTGTTTGAAATTCAAGGAAACTTTGACAACGCTCTGGATATTGTTCGTTCCATCAGCGAAAAAGAAGCTGTGACTCTCGTAAATTCCGTGAATCCGTACAGAATTGAAGGACAAAAAACAGCTGCCTTTGAAATCTGCGATGTATTAGGGAAAGCCCCTGATGTACTTTCTATCCCTGTTGGAAATGCGGGGAATATCACGGCCTACTGGAAAGGCTTCAAAGAATATGATGAGCAAAAAGGGACAGGCCTTCCAAAAATGAGAGGATTTGAAGCGGAAGGTGCTGCAGCCATTGTGAAAAATGAAGTTATTAAAGAACCTGAAACCATTGCAACAGCTATTCGGATTGGGAACCCGGCCAGCTGGTCCCAGGCAGTAAACGCTGCAGAAGAGTCAAATGGTGAAATTGACATGGTGACCGATGAAGAAATTTTAGAAGCCTACCAGCTCCTTGCTCAAAAGGAAGGAATCTTTGCTGAACCAGCTTCATGTGCTTCCATTGCCGGCTTGATGAAGAAAATTAAGAGCGGGGACGTAAAGAAAGGTTCGCAGGTTGTATGCGTGCTGACTGGAAATGGCTTAAAAGATCCAAGTACAGCCATTGATACGGTAACTGTAAAACCAACTGTTCTTCCAAATAAGGAGGAGGCATTTTTAGAACATATTAGAGGAGGTGTAGCTCATGGAAAGTGATATGCTGGTGATTAGAGTACCTGCCAGCTCTGCTAATCTCGGGCCTGGTTTTGATTCGATTGGATTAGCTGTTGACCGCTATATTACGCTAGAAGTTGAGAAAGCAGATGAGTGGCATTTTTCCACGGAATCAAAGGTGCTTGAAGGCGTCCCAACCGGCAAAGATAATGTGATTTATGAAGTTGCGGAGTATGTAGCACGGAAAATGGACCGTGAGCTTCCCCCTTGCCATGTTCATATGATCAGCGATATTCCTTTAGCCAGAGGACTTGGAAGCAGTGCCGCAGCTATTATTGCTGCTATTGAACTTGCTGATCAAATGCTTGGAACAGAACTGACAAAAGCTGAAAAGCTTCGCCTTGCCAGTCTGTGGGAAGGCCACCCCGATAATGTAGGCCCTTGTTTGTATGGGGGTTTAATCGTGGGAACTCATTCTCCGGACAACACTGATATTGTTCCTTGTGGAGTTCCGGATGTTGATATCGTCCTTATGGTTCCCGATAACGAGCTGATGACAAAAGAAGCCAGAGGTATTCTCCCTCGCCAGCTGGAGTTTCATCAAGCGATTAAGGGTAGCAGCTTAAGCAACGTCCTGGTAGCTGCTTTATTAAAAGAGGATTGGGCTCTGCTTGGTAAAATGATGGGCAGAGATGTGTTTCACCATCCATACCGTTCCAAGCTTATTCCGGGACTCACTGATATACTGAAAAATGTCAAAGACTACGGAGCGTACGGAGCAGCATTAAGTGGCGCAGGTCCTACAATTATTTGTCTTGCTCCTTTCGGAAAGGGAGCTGAAGTTCAAAGAGCTTTACAAGAGGATTTTCCGCAATTTAATGTTGAAACAGCTAGGCCTGCCCCATTTGGTTCAACTGTTAAATACGTAAAAAACCGTAAAAACATCACAGTTTCTTAATTAACAAAAGACCAGCTGTCAGGGGAGACAGCTGGTCTTTTGTGTTCAGGGTGCCTGGCACCTCAGTTGCGTGTAACAAAGGAGAAACAGACAGAAGGCTTGGTGCGGCAAGGGGGAAGAATCAATGATAAATGTTTCAAAGGCCGGATGTTCTGCGAGGTGCCAGGCACCAAAAAAGGCCAGGCCTTCTCGGCCTGACCTTTTCTGTTCATATATTAAAATACTTGCTCGATCTCTACTACCCCAGGTACTTCTTCAAGAAGGGCACGCTCAATACCGGCTTTCAACGTAATTGTAGAAGAAGGGCAAGATCCGCAAGCACCCAATAGGCGTACTTTAACAATTCCATCCTCAACGTCTACTAGTTCCACGTCACCGCCGTCACGAAGCAAGAACGGGCGTAATTTTTCTAATACTTCTTGCACTTGTGCGTGCATGTCAGTTGTTTCTGGCATTAAGAACAACTCCTTTCTATACTTCTATTATAATATCCACAGATGAAAAAATCTATGAGCTGAGTGACTTATAAAACATTTTACTATCTAAAGATGTTAGATACAATAAAAAAGGGTTAAAACTTTATAATCATTTCTTTTTCAGAAAAAAACGTTAGGGTGAGGGGAAATCATATGAGCAAAGTTCTTACTATTAAAGTGTACGGTGCCGAAAAGAAATGTCCAAGCTGTATTAATATGCCTTCTGCATTGGAGACGAAAGAGTGGCTTGAAGCTGCTATAACAAGGAAGTACCCGGAGCGGGACTTTGAATTTTTCTATGTTGACATTGAAAACCCTGGGGAAGGGATAGACAAAGAAGTCGCAAAGCAGATTTTTGAAAATGACTTATTGTACCTTTAGTAACAATTGAAAATGAAATTGTTGCAGAAGGGGATCCACGATTAAACCGAATTTCTAAAAAGATCGAAGAGCTGTACCAGTCCTAAAGTGAAAAAGACATGGCAGAGAAGCCATGTCTTACTTTATCCCACTAAACCAGGCTTGATTATACTCCGGAGTGATGCTTATACATCCAGAGAACACCGCTTTTTAACAGACGCGCAACTCTTCCGGTTACTGCAGCCTTATCACCCATAAGCCCAAATCCATGCTTTTTCCCCAGGGAGCCTAAAACCCCTTTTAGTTTGATAGTTGGCAAGGTTTCAGGGATGGACTCATTGTTCCATCTCTTTTTCAGTACCATGGCAATCTGTTCTCCCTGGCCTTCAGCAAGCTGGGCGCTTGGGGCATGAGGGAGGCTTGCACAGTCTCCTACCACAAAGACGTTTTCATCCTGTGGCAAGTGATGATGTGGTGTTAAAACAACTCTTCCCGATTTATCCTTTTCAGTGTCAAGCTCACGTACAACCTTACCAGGCTGAATGCCGGCAGTCCATATAATGGCCTGGGACTCAATCCGGTCCTCATGATTGTATAACGCTCCTTGTTCAACGCGAGTAATGTTAGAGTTACTAATAACCTCCACATCATGTTTAATAAACCAATTTTGCACATAAGTACTTAGACGTTGAGGGAACATAGGAAGAATTGTATCGCCCCGGTCAAACAATTTAATATTTAAGTCGGAACGGCTCTCACGCAACTCACTCGCAAGTTCTACTCCGCTTAATCCTGCACCGACAATGGACACATCAGATCGTGGAGGAAGATTACTCAGAGCTTCGTAAGTTCTCCGCGTTTCCTCCATACTTTGGATGCTGTATGTATAGTCCTCTGCGCCAGGAACACCGTGATATTTATCTTCACTTCCAACGCCAATAATTAAGTAATCATATTCCAGCGTATCATCGCCCTCAAAGTGTAGGACTCTGTTCTGAAGGTCAATGGATTCAACCGTGCCATAGTGGAGGTTGAGCCGTTCGTGATCTGGAAAAGGCACACGTATCTCCTGGTCCGATTCAGTACCGCTGCCAAGGCATAATATTCGGTCTTCATACAGTGATACGGCAGTTTATCTATTAAAATTAATTCTACATCGTCAGGTAAATCATTTGGTAATAACCGTTGCATTATTCTCATTCCACCATAGCCACCGCCTAAGATGACAAGCTTTTTCATAGACTGAACTCCCCTTTTCTCTGTAATGGCTTTTAAACTTGTTTGCATAAAGGGAATAAGCTGATTCAGAAACTTTTCCCTTGTAGGCTCTTCACATGTCGCTAAATGATAATAAAAATGACTATTAATAATATGGCTCCATCTCGACACGTTTATGGAGGTGTTTAATTCTCCGCGTTTCATTCCCTGCTCAAGAAGCTGTTCCCATCTTCTCAATAATAACGAATCGCTTTCCACAACGTGTCTCCAGACTTGCCGGGTCAGTACTGGATTTATATTATAATCCCCTAATAAATAATTTAGATGAGCCTTATTTGAGAGGATAAGGACATACGGTACAATCCGTACCTATGTATATATTGATCCACCTGATCGAGCGCTGCTCTGCCAAAGCCTGCATTACTGACTCTTTAGTTGGAAAATGGTTAAAGAAGGTGCCTTTTGCCACCTCTGCTGCTTCCGTGATTTCCTGGACGGTTGTTTGCTCGAAACCCTTCTCACGAAAAAGATTCACAGCTTCTTTAATTATTTTCTTTCTTGTCTGTTCTTTTTTCTCCGAACGTTTCATTGGTATATCTCTCCATTCCCATTCCAGGCAAAAATAAAAAGGAAAACGGTAAAAATTTTTGAGGCGTTTTCACAAAAAGCCTAAAAGGTATGTTGAGGTAAAAAATAAATGATTTCAGTTCCAGTCTTTATTCCAATCCTTCTTGCTATGTAAAAAGTGACCTTAGTCAGTTAAATTATAACGATTTTATGTCAATTTTACAACAAACTTCGTAACTTCTTGCTCCTTAGATTCTTACGTCTTCTTACGTCTTCTTCAAATTAAGGAAAAGGAGAGATGGATTGACTTATTCTTGACCTAAGGGTAGGATAATTTGAGAGTAGTAAAGAGGTGAGTATAAATTGAGACCAATTATAGAATTTTGTTTAAGTAATTTGGCCAGCGGTACTCATAAGGCGATGGAAGAGCTGGAAAAGGACCCTAACCTTGATATTATAGAATACGGCTGTCTTGGAAACTGTGGACAATGTGCAATGGACATGTTTGCTTTAGTGAATGGAGAAGTAGTGACAGGAGAAAGCACTACTGAATTAGTCCAAAATGTTTACCAGTATTTAGAGGAAAATCCAATGTTTTAATTTAGGCGCCCTTCGTATAAGAAGGCGCTTTTTTTTGACAAAGTTCCTCTTCATGCTGCAAAACAGGCGTTCAGCGACAGGGTAAGCAAAAAATACGGAAATTAGTATGGAATTACTCTAAGCACCGGCGCTTCCCCTGTTGGCACAGTTTATTTTCTCCGTTATACTTTCAAGAAAAGGAGGGCAGGAAGATGAAGCTGATACCTTTTGAAAATACGTGGCCTTATGACAAAATGATGGAGGATATTTATCTTCATGAGTGCCTTATTGTCACCAGCACAACGTCCTCACCCATATGAGTGAAGAGGATTTAGAACGGGCAAAAGAGGAAATCAAAACAAACATGGTTCTGCCATGCTGTCATACAAAAATGATTATCCTGAAAGCGGATGAGGATTATTTCTGGACAACTGACCACTTGCGGAAATGAGGAATGAAGATGAAATTTACAAAGATGCACGGGCTGGGAAACAGTTATATTTATGTAGATCTTTTTGAAGAGGAACTGGAGGAGGATAAGCTTTCTTACCTTGCCATTGCAGTTGCTGATAAAAATAAAGGCATCGGTTCAGACGGTTTGATTCTGGTTGGCCCCTCTGAGAGTGCAGATGTGAAAATGCGAATATTTAATGCTGATGGATCCGAAGCCAGAAATTGTGGAAATGGCTTAAGATGTGTAGCTAAGTTTGCCTTTGAAAAAGGCTATGTAAGTGAAGAGCAATTCACGATAGAAACGTTAGGAGGTCTTGTTAATGCTGAAGTTCATCAAAAAGACGGAACGGTGGAGTTAGTAACGATTAACATGGGACCTCCCCGTCTGAAAAAGAAGGATCTTCCTATGACAGGTAATCCAGAAGAAGAAACGATCAATGAAGAAGTAGAGGTTATGGGCAGGAAAATGTACATGACAGGCGTGTCCATGGGAAATCCTCATGCCGTCTTTTTTTGGATGACATTAATGACGCTCCTGTTGAAACAATTGGACCAGCCTAGAAAAGGACTCCATGTTCCCGGAATGGGCAAACATTGAATTTGTAGAACAAGTGAGTGAAAATGAGATCCATTTCAGGGTATGGGAAAGAGGATCCGGTATTACACAGGCCTGCGGCACCGGGGCATGTGCAGCTGTCGTTGCTTCCGTCTTAAATGGTAAATCTAAAAAAGGAGAAGAAGTAACTGTGCATCTTTTGGGCGGTGATCTCCACATAACCTGGGCGGAGGACGGACACATCCTGATGACAGGCCCCGCGGTTACAGTGTGTGAGGGAACTTATAGTACAGCTATTTAAAAAGGACGCTGCATAAGCAGCGTTCTTTTTTGGCTGCTCTCTTCAGAACTAATAATACGAGCCGAAAAGAAAGTCGTACTTATGGTTAGTAAGCAGCTGGGTATTATCCCCAGGTATTAAAAAGAGGGCGACCCATAAGATAAACTTTAGGGACACCCTCGATAGGCTTAATATTCTTTAATCACATTATAGAAGGTATCACGTTCAATCGGCTTTTTGTTGGCCCCTTTAATGAAGTGAACCAGTTCTTTTCTTGTTAGTCCTTGAGACGTTAACGCTCCTACAGAATGGGAAATACGTTCTTCAATTAATGTTCCGTGTATATCATCAGCTCCGAAGGTAAGAGCCATCTGAGTAAGCTGTGGACCAATGTTGATCCAGTACGCTTTAATGTGGTCAAAGTTATCAAGCATTAAACGGGAAATAGCAACGGTTCTCATATCATCAAAAGCAGTGGTTCTTCTTGTCCAGCTGGCATTCACTGTTCTTGGCTGCATGGCAAGAGGAATAAACACCATAAAGCCATTGGTTTTGTCTTGAAGCTGGCGCAGACGGTCCATATGAATCAAGCGTTCTTCAAAGGACTCAATAGAGCCGTATAACATAGTTGCATGAGTTTTCATTCCGAGCTCATGAGCAATCTCATGGGCCTCCAGCCACTGGTCAGTGGATGCCTTGTCAGGGCTCATTTTTGCACGGTAACGCTCTGTGAGGATTTCTGCTCCTCCTCCTGGAAGTGTATCTAAGCCGGCCTTTTGTAATTCCTGAAGAACTTCACGCATTGAGAGACCGGAAATTCGTGAGAAAAACTCAATTTCAGCACCTGTATAAGCTTTGATGGCTGCCTGAGGGTAATGCTTTTTAAGAGACCTTATGGTGTCAAGATAATAATCAAAACCGACTTCGGTGTTGTGACCTCCGACAATATGAAACTCTTGAATATTGTCGTTCCACCGTTCCTCCACATACTTAAGTAAGGCTTCTTCATCCATTGTATAAGCGCCTTCCTGTCCAGGTTTGCGCTTAAACCCGCAAAAGCCGCAATTAGCTTCGCATACATTGGTCGGGTTAATGTACATATTTTCAATAAAGTAGACGTTGTTTCCGTTTTTCTTTTCTGTTACCTGGTTTGCAAGCTGAGCTACTCCAAGCAGGTCTGGAGTATCGTATAAGTAAAGGCCATCTTCTATAGATAAGCGTTCACCACTATGAACTTTATCGGCAATTTCTTTCAAGTTGGTATCATTGAGGATGAGAGACATGATAAACCTCCGTTTTAAATAAAATAAAAAAGATATATTCTTAGGCAATGTATAGAGATAATAAATAAGGTATATAACAATCAGATAGTATAATAAGATGTATAAACACATTATACATTTCAAGGCAGGGAAATAAAAGAGAGATGAGTAGAGATACGAAATATTACTTTATGGAAATTCGTCAAAACAAACGTCTCCTTCCCAATTTTATAATTGTACTTTTATGGAAATTAATATAAAATTAGTGTATTAGTGGATAACTTTGTTAACAGAAAGGAAGATTAATGAAGGGGTGAGAGTAGATGAAAGAAAAAGCCAGTTATGAAAAGCAACAAGTTCAATTGGAAAAGTTGCGTGAGAAGATGGTGAGCGCTGCTCTTACACATGGAATTCATCACCCCATTGTTCTTCATTACAGCAAACAAGTTGATGCAAAGCACAATCTGCTGATGGAAATGGCAAAAGAACAAAAAGTAAATTCAAATTTAACTGATTGTCAGATGGTATAAATCGTTTGGGTTGAATCTGTTATCTAAAAACGATACACTTACCTTAATCATATATGTGTTAAGAACTTTGGTTTTCAAAGCTTGCAGTAAAAGCAGCTGGAAATCCTTAAAGGAGGGTATCCATTGATTAATATTTCAGAAGCAGCAATTAACCGTGTTAAGCAAATGATGGAAGAAGAAGGCGAAAGCCTGAAGCTCCGCATCGGTGTTAAAGGTGGCGGATGCAGCGGTTTATCTTATGGAATGGGTTTTGACAATGAAGCCCAAGAAGGAGATACTGAGCTTGAAATTGATGGCTTGCAAGTACTTGTAGATGAAGAAAGCGCGCCTGTTATTAAAGGCTTGCAGATTGATTATAAAGAAAACATGATGGGCGGCGGATTTACGATAGATAATCCTAACGCCATAGCAAGCTGCGGCTGTGGAAGTTCTTTCCGGACAGCTGCTAACGCGGGCACACCTGAAGATTGCTAAATATGGTGTGAAGATGAGGTCAAAGAGATCTGAAGCCTTTCAGCAGAACAGTTCTGTTGAAAGGCTTTTTTACTATGTATGGTTGAGAAATTAACTGTTTAACTAAATTGTGAAGACAAGGAGGTAGATGTGAACGAACAGGAAGCAAAAGAAGAGCTAGAGAAATTGCGGACAGGTGAGAAGGAAGAACTTTTAGTTACAAAGGAACATTTTTTGTCATTTAGAGAAGTCCTGGTAGCTCAGGATGACTTTCAGGCATTTCGTGGAAGAGCCGGGCACTACGGGAAAGTCATTTATACATATGAGCCTGGATGGACAAAATAAAGGATCCCGCTTTAAGGCGGAATCCTTTATTTTATTTAGAACATATGTGAACTGTGTCCAGGCTGAACCTTAGCCCCTGGATCCATATATGCTTTAGCGTTGTTGACTGCCGTGGGAGCTTCTCCAAAGCCTGAAGCAATAAGTTTGACTTTCCCATCATATGTTGTCACATCTCCGGCAGCGTATATCCCTTTAAGGTTTGTTTCCATTTTAGTATTAACTTTAATGGCATTCTTTTCGATTTCTAAGCCCCATTCTTTAATTGGGCCGAGAGAAGAAATAAAACCAAAGTTAACGATCAAAACGTCAACATCTACAGTTTGTTCTCTGTCTCCTTTAACTTCCTTTAAGACAACCTGGTTGACTTTTCCTCCTTTTCCCTTAAGCTCTTTAATAGCAAATGGCGTTAAAATATTAACTCCAGAGTTTTCGAGCTCCTGAACACTATGTTCATGGGCGCGGAATTTGCTTCTGCGGTGAACAAGAGTAACGTCAGCAATCGGATCGAGCATATTAGCCCAGTCAACAGCAGAGTCTCCTCCGCCGCAAATCATTACTTTTTGACCTGCGAACTTCTTAATATCCTGGACGAAGTAATGAAGATTGGATCCTTCATATTCTTCAGCCCCATCAACTTCAAGCTTTCTTGGCTTGAACGCTCCCACCCCTGCGGTAATGATGATAGTACGAGTGTGATGGATTTCTTTATCTGTTTTCACTTTGTATGTCTTATCGCCAAGCTGTTCCACGTCTTCTACTGCTTGTTCAAGGACGACTGTAGGATTAAATGGATTCATTTGGGCAATAAGGTTATCCACAAGTTCCTGTGCACGGACTTTTGGGAAGCCGGCAACATCGTAAATATATTTTTCTGGATAAAGAGCCGACAGCTGACCGCCTAATTGAGGCATGCTTTCGATAATTTTCACTTTTGCCTGGCGCATTCCACCGTAGAAAGCTGTAAAGAGTCCTGTTGGCCCGCCTCCTATAATGGTTATATCATATAGTTCCTGATCTTCTTTCACAATTGCCACCTCCGCTGACGATTCACAAATCTTTTCTTTCTATTGTCATACTTATTGCCATTATAAGCGTATAGACCTTTTATTAAAAGGAAGACGCACAATAGAAGGCTTAAAAGAGGAACGATACGATAGAAGTCAAATATGAATGGTTTTAGTGTTAGCACTTGAGAACAAAAAAATTAGAGAATAGTGGAAGTTTAAAAAAACGGTTGAAAAAAGCCCGAAAAACAAATATCATATTAGGTGTGATTTGTGACCATTTTGCGAAAAATTATCTTTTTGCGCTTTTGTACGTGAAACGATTCACAAGTGCGAAGGATAAGACTTAAAAAGAGAGATCAACCCTATACTTACATGTAATATGGGCAGAGAGAGCAGAGTAATGAAAATATTCATAGGAAAATGGAGATGTGATCAAAGTGGCACGTAAACCAAATATCGTAATTTTAGGGGCGGGATATGCTGGGATGATTACAGCAACTCGCTTGAACAAAGAGTTAGACGCTAACGAGGCAAACGTGACTTTAGTTAACAAGCATGACTACCACTACCAAACAACCTGGCTTCATGAACCGGCAGCAGGAACTCTTCACCCTGAAAAAACACGCATGAAAATCAGTGACGTTCTTAACATGAGCAAAGTGAATTTCGTGCAAGATGAAGTGGTGGAAGTAAAGCGTGAAGAAAAGAAAGTGGCTTTAAAAGGCAAAGGTGACATTGATTATGATTATCTAGTTATCGGATTAGGAGCTGTACCTGAGACTTTTGGAGTACCGGGAGTGTTTGAACACGCTTTCAGTAAATGGACTGTTGATGGTGTTCGCCAAATTAAAGATCACATTGAGTACCAATTTGCAAAATATAACAATGAAGAAGAGCCGGATGATTCAAGCTTGACGTTTATTGTAGCAGGAGCTGGGTTTACCGGTATTGAGTTTATCGGGGAGTTAAGTGAACGTGTGCCCGAGTTATGCCAGGAATACGATATACCTAGAAATAAAGTAAAAATGTATGTCATTGAAGCTGCACCAACAGCACTACCAGGCTTTGACCCTGAGCTTGTTGAGTATGGCATGAATCTTCTTGAAAACCGCGGCGTAGAATTTAAAATTAACACTCCTATCAGTGAAGTGACTTCTGAAGGCGTCGTCTTAAAAAGCGGAGAAGAAATTAAAGCAGGTACGGTCGTGTGGGCTACAGGTGTACGCGGAAACCCTGTTATCGAGAAATCCGGCTTTGAAGCTATGAGAGGCCGTGTGAAAGTTGAAAAGGATCTTAGAGCACCGGAACATGATGATGTCTTCATTATCGGTGACTGTGCATTAATTATTAATGAAGAAATTAACCGTCCTTATCCTCCAACTGCTCAAATTGCTATGCAGCAGGCTGCAGTAGTCGCGAAAAACCTTAAGGCACTTATTAAAGACGATGCTTTGCATGAGTTTACTCCGGAAATTAAAGGAACCGTCGCTTCCTTGGGTGGAAAAGAAGCCATCGGTGTTGTAGGGAATAAAAAACTGTACGGCAATTCTGCTAATTTCATGAAAAAATGATTGATAATCGTTACTTGTTCCTTCTTGGCGGACCAGCCCTGGTCCTCAAAAAAGGAAAGAATCCATTCTAGGATCAGAATGAAAGAGGAGTTTACCGAGATTCTTGGTAAACTCCTCTTATTTAGTGTTGTGAAGTTTCCCGTAAAAGAGCGGGAACCTTTTTGCAGCTAAATCTGGAGAGGATCTGGCAAGGAGAGCCTCAAAAGTATGACAGAACTTTTACAATTTCCCTAATGCTCTTTTTAAGAATATAAGATTATGATATATTATCAGAAAATTCTAATTAAGAGGAGAGAAGAGTATGAGCGTAAGCCAGAAAGCAGAAAAGTATAGTGAAAAGTGTGTATATTGTGAAGGAAGAGGGTACTTTCAGTTAATTCTCGGTGGTTCTGAAACGTGTGATAATTGTGGTGGAAATGGCCTCACCTCAAATGTAAAAAGGTAGTTGGAGTCCGAGAAAAGAAAAGGGAGAGGAAAGTCTTTGATAAAAGGTTGAATTACTGTAACAAAATTGGAGAAAAGTCTAGCCTGATAGATATTGACGCTTCTCGCGTCCTTCTGTAAACTAACAGTGACGCGGAGGTGAAAGAGTAGTGATTAGCAGTTTACCCCAGTTGATCATTTCTATGATTTTATTTTTGATTTTGTTTTTTGGGATAGGTTTTTTGCTCAATATGATTTTACGTTCCACCTGGATTATGGCAATTATATATCCGATCATCGTGATTATGATCGTCGATAATATAAGTTTCTATGATTATATTCTTGCTCCTGTTTCTTCATTTGCTGCATTGGGACAGGACCTGGCTGCACTTCACATGGCAGATGTACTTATTTTATCATGTGGAATGGCTGGTGCTATTATTGCAGGAATTATTATTAGAATGCTTAGAGTCAGAGGGTACCAAATGTTTTAAATGAAAGCTTCTCTATGGAATAGAGAGGCTTTTTTTGTTGTCTCTAAAACAAGGAAGTCTGCATTCTTTTTAACTAAGCTGAAACAGCTGCAGATTAGTCGAAGCGAATACAGTGAACTGAATCGTTCTCTGCAGCTTGGAAGACAACATGAAAGGTGTAAGAGGGTGAATTTGTACCTTTAGATTACTTCATCTGAAAAGCTTTTGGGAAAGTCTCTTTTTTCCTGGGTGAAAAACGAGCTCCTCTTTAAAGAATAAATGTCCGTCAATCTGGGCAGGATGTTTTGATAAGAGGAGTGATTACAATGGAACCCATGAAAACCGTGGGAAGACGAGTAACGATGAGTGTACTGGTACTTGCAGCCTTTATGTTTACTGTCGATCAGATATCAGGTGTAAAGCCCGCTGATATATCAAACTGGCTCGAGGAACAACCTTTGCCTTGGAAGGCTCCTCAGGTTGATCATATAAAAGAAGCAGGCTATAAAAGCAGCAGGCTTAACTATAAAGGAAGTTTTCAAGACCAAACGGGTCTTTCATCTGAAAAAGAGACAATGACCTTAAGTCAACAGCCGCTGAAAAATTATCCTGCCAAGCATGTAGTGGCTACCGGCTATACAGCAGGTCCTGAATCTACAGGGAAAAGTCCCGGTCATCCTGCCTACGGCATTACATACTCAGGAGTGGAGGCACGCAGGGATGTTGTATCGACAATCGCAGCTGACCCGGAACATTTCCCCATTGGGACTGTGCTGTATATTCCTGAATATGGTTACGGAGTAGTGGCTGATACAGGTTCTGCTATAAAGGGTATGAAAATTGACTTGTTCTACGAAACAACTGATGAGGTATTCGAAGAATGGGGAAAGCGTGAGCTTGAAGTCTATGTAATAAGAGAAGGAAAGGGACGCCTTGATGAGCAGGATTATATACAGATTAACAGTCAAATAAAAGCATCACTCTAAAAAACTCGCCCAACGGGCGAGTTTTATCTTTTATAAAAGGAAGTATATAAAGGATCTTTGTGATCTGATGGGGGGAAATGCTCAGGATGCAAAAGAGAAGCAAGTTTTTTAAGGCCGAGTAACAGGCGGGGAGATGGTCTGCAGTACAAGGGTTCTTCAAGAATATGAATTCGTCCGTTTTGCACAGCCGTCATGTCTTGCCAGTTTGGACGTTTACGTACTATTTTTGGATTAATTTTGGAAGTCTGAACTCCTACCCAGGCCAGGCATATATGGTCAGGTTCTGCTCTCTTATCTCTTCCCAGGTTATTTGGAGGCTTGGTTCCTTTTTGTG
Organism: Thalassobacillus sp. C254; assembly: GCF_001310615.1. NCBI lineage: Bacteria > Bacillati > Bacillota > Bacilli > Caryophanales > Bacillaceae > Thalassobacillus > Thalassobacillus sp. C254. The sequence goes on from NZ_BAXQ01000008.1 coordinate 82,245, forward strand.
TTCAAATATATTAACCCCTCCGGCAAGCCTGCTGATCGTGGAAAGCCAGTTGCCTCCTCCTGGAGTGAAGACTGGTTTGGGCCACCACTCCCAGTATAGCCTGGCCGGCTCAAGCTTTGCGGAACGACTTTTGTAAAAATGAATAACTTCGTCGAAACGTTCATTTATTCTTTTTGCTTCCTGTTCTTTTGATACTGCCTCCCCAAGCAGAAGCATGTCTGTTTTAATGTCATTTAAAGAATTAGGTTCAAGTACTATATAGGGAATATCCATTTGTTTAAGAGCTTCAACATTTTTTTCCATCCCTGGAACACTGAGGGAGGCAAGAACTAGATCGGGCTTGAGCTTACTGACTTTTTCCATATTAATAGAAAGGTCTGGGCCAAGTCGTGGAAGGGATTGGATAGATTCCGGCCAGTCGGAAAAGTCATCTACTCCCACCAAGTAATCAGTCAGGCCAAGGTATGCTGCTAATTCTGTATTACTGGGACAAAGAGAAACAAGGCGCATAATAGCCGCTTCCTTTCTAACGTATTAATAAGGGATTAGTATGGCATTAGCTACTAAAGCAATAATGATTCCAAGAAGGGCTCCAAAGAAAACTTCAATTGGCTGATGTCCCAAAAGCTCTTTTAGCTCTTCTCGCTTCTCTGTTTCCTCTTTTTTCTGCCACGTTTTTGCTTCATTAACAAACTTGTGGAAATCATCAACTAGCTGGTTTAATACGGTTGCATGATAGCCGGCATGTCTTCGGACCCCAGTAGCATCAAACATTACAATTACCCCGAAAATGGTAGTAATTGCAAATAATGAAGAACCAAAACCATGATCTAATCCGACAGCAGTGGCTAACGCTGTAACGGCAGCTGAATGGGAACTGGGCATTCCGCCAGTACTGGTCACAAGGGTCATATCCCATCTTCTTGTGGCAGCAAAAGCAAGGGGAACCTTGACTGCTTGAGCAAAGATTATAGAAAATAATGCGACCCATAGAGGAAAATTTGAAAGTATTTCCATGAAAGAAGAACGTCCTTTCTTGAAGAAAAATTTAGTGTGAGTGTACATCCCGCTCAAAACGAGAGAAAAAACAGAAAGTGAGGCGGCGTTTCTAGATGTACTTAATGTTTTTTGTTCTCCTCTATAGATACCAAATTATAATAAAGTTAAAACTTTATCATTAAAGGGAGTGCTGGTATACTACTAGAAAGAAAAAATATTCCTATTTGTTAGAATATTTATTTATTCTGAGGAAGGCTTTATTTTTGCACCTTTTTATAAATGGCTCTGTTAAAGGCGAATTTAATTTTTGATAAGTCATTTGATGGTAGAAAGTCATAAAAAATAAACAAAGCCTTTATAAAAATAGGGTTTCTACTCAGTATAACATATGCTCGGCGGGCTCATCCATGAGGTGATTAAGTAAAGATATGAGGAGTACAAAGCTTTTAAGAGCATATGCGATAAAAATAGAAAAAATGTGATAAATTTACAAGGGATTTGGCGATTAATGAAGAAGATATCTAGTACTTAAAACATGAATCAATAATTCGGTGTTTTGAAAAAAGGAATTAAGGGAATGCCTTATTTCATGTTTTAAATGGAAAAAAGGGGAGTCAGGGTATTTAGTAGTAGATCTGTTTCACTCATTCGTTAAAACAGCATGACAGAGTTCTTGTGTGCATAGACGCGTATCACAAGAGCTATCTTACACACAGAGATGGTGATAACACTTATACAAAGGATAAAGAGGATATACCGCATTGAGAAAATTCAGGGCATTTAGTATGATTTTTAGATAGTGCAGGCTACTCCCTGTGCTTTCATGAAGTTAGGAGGCAGAAGACTCTGGATGAATACGTTTAATAGGGTAATCAGCATTCTCGATCGGTCTTTAATGAAAATAGAGGAGCTTATCTTAAGCTTTGCAATTATTGTCATTTCTGTAATGGTTATTGGTAACGTACTTAGCAGAACATTCACGGGAGCAAGCTGGGCGTTCAATGAAGAAATCAGTCGCTTTGCTCTTTTTTTAGCTACTTTTATTGGTATTAGTTACGTAGCAAGAAAAGGGAGGCATATCAGTATGTCAGCTTTTTTTGACCTTGCTCCGCATAAGATCAGGAAAGCTTTGGCAATCATTATCCCTTTAGTCACAGCAATTGTATTGTTTGTTCTTGCTTATTATGCTTACGGCTACATGGCTTCTGTCAGGGACTCAGGACGAGTTACCGCCGCTCTGCGTTTCCCTTATTATTGGATGCTGATTGCAGTTCCCCTTGGGTTTGTTCTCGGAGGTATTCAATTTTTACGAAACGCATGGATCAATATCAAAGAGAAAGATGTTTACTTAGCTACTGATAAGAAAGATTATGATCGAACAGATGGAGCAATTTAAAATTTAAAGAGAGAGGAAAGTCTTATGGTTACTACACTCTTAGCCATCATGGTAATCTTTTTATTTCTGGGATTTCCAATGATGATTCCACTGATTCTTGCTCCTCTTGTTGTTGTACTATTCTTTTTTCCAAATGTAGACCCCATATTTATGGTGCAGCAAATGATGGAGGGGATATCATCATACGTGCTGCTCGCTGTTCCACTTTTTATTTTTGCTGCTGACATTATGTCCACAGGGAAAACCTCGAAAAGGCTCCTTGATTTTGTTGGCGCATTTGTGGGGCATTTGCGGGGCGGGTATGCGATAACTACGGCTGCTGCCTGTACCCTGTTTGGCTCTATTTCCGGATCGACGCAGGCTACGGTTGTTGCGATTGGTAAGCCAATGAGGGAGAGGCTGCTTAAGGTAGGATATAAGGATTCCAGTGCGATTGCTTTAATTATTAATGCAAGTGATATTGCACTTCTTATCCCGCCAAGTATTGGAATGATCATTTACGCCCTCATTTCGGGCACATCGGTTGGGGAATTGTTTATCGCCGGTATTGGCCCCGGGTTACTGATCTTTTTATTCTTTGCGATATATGCATACATACATGCGAAGATTTTTAATATTCCATTGGCCGAAAAAACAACATGGAATGCACGATTCAAGCTTACAGGCAAGGCCCTGTTTCCACTAGGTTTCCCAGTTATTATTGTTGGGGGGATCTATACAGGGATTTTCACGCCTACAGAGGCAGCAGGGATATCAGTACTGTATGCAATAATATTAGAAGTTTTAATCTTCCGATCCATCAAAATTACACAAATTCCAAGTATAGCGTTATCAACTGGTCTTGTTACATCCGCTGTGTTTGTTTTAGTTGCCGGAGGACAAGCTTTTGCCTGGGTCATCCAGTTTGCACGAATTCCTCAGTTAATTACTGATGCTTTTCTCGGTGGTGATCCTTCGGCTGTATACGTTCTAGTCATTGTGGCCATTTTCTTCTTTATAGGATGTATGTTTGTTGATCCGATAGTAGTAATCTTAATACTTACACCAATATTTTATCCTGCAGCAATGCAGGCAGGAGTTGATCCTGTTCATTTAGGGGTGGTTATTACGTTCCAGGCTGCGCTAGGCTCAGCAACACCACCGTTTGGGGTGGACATATTTACCGCAAGTGCGGTGTTTAATAAGTCTTATCTAGACGTTATCCGAGGAACACCGCCTTACATTGTAATGCTGCTGATTGTGTCAATTTTAGTTATTATGTTTGAAGAGATTTCTCTTTTCTATCGCTTCTTATAAGCGGCAGATGTTGAGTTATAGATTAAAGAAAAACATAGGGGGTAATTTAGATGGATTTTAGAAAGAAACCTTGGTTAATGGCAGGCTCAGCTTTTCTCCTTACTGCTGCAATTGCTGGATGCGGAAACGGCGGGGATGACGCTGCCGAAGATAATGGAGATGCCGGCGGCGACGGAGAAACATATGAATGGCGCTTTGTAACTGAAGAGAACCAAGGACAGGTTCAATATGAGTATGCTGAGGAATTTGCTGAAAGACTAAATGAAAAATCCGATGGCCAAATTAACATTGATGTCTATGAGTTTGGCGGCCTTGGAAGTGAAGTTGACCAAGTGGAGCAACTTCAAAGCGGCGTTGTTGAATTTGCCATTGTGTCACCAGGCTTTACTGGAACAATGGTAGAAGAGGGTCAATTGTTTGCCCTGCAGTTCTTGTTCCCGGATGACGTAGCTGAGACTCAAGAAGTGCTTGAAACAAGTGAGGCGCTCAATACACACCTTGCTGAAAAATACGAAGAACATAATATTAAGCCCTTATCCTTCTGGACAGAGGGTGCTATGCAATGGACTGGAAGCACACAGCTGCGCACACCAGATGATTTCCAGGGGTTTGCAATGAGAACACAAGAATCTCCGTTAATTATGGAGTCTTATCGTCAATACGGTGCTGATCCTACAGCGATGAGCTGGAGTGAGCTATATACAGGTCTTCAGCAAGGAACTGTTGACGGCCAGGAAAACCCAATTTTCTTTATTGAGGATGCAGGCTTCCATGAAGTTCAAGACCATATGACTATTTCCAACCATAATAACTATGTAGCTATGACTACAGTGAATCCTGGTTTCTACAATGACCTTCCTGAAGATATTCAAGCAATGATTGATGAAACTGTGGAAGAAATGAAGGAAGTAGGGTTTGAACTTCAGGACCAAATGAATGAAGAACTTCTTGATGCGATTATTGAAAATGAAGACTATCCAACTGACGTATATGAGCTTAATGAAGATGAGCGTGAGCAGTTCAGAGAGCTGGCTGAACCAATGCGCGACTACTTCAGAGAGAATGGCGGCGAAGATGCGGCTGAAATTCTAGACATGTTAGAAGAAGAAATCGAAGAAGTTACTGGTGAAGAAGCTTAAGGTAATAAATTGGAGGGTGTCTCATAAGGTCACATTGCAGTGGCCTGGATGAGGCACTTTCTTTTTTGGAAGAACTATTACATTAGCCGGGACAAAACCAGTAAAAGAGTCGCTCTCCTGATCAAAGTGCCAGTTGGCTACGTTAGTGAGTGTCACTTTGAACAACTAACTACTGAAAACAAAAAAAGGGACCTCTCACCGGATTGAGAGTCCCTTCTTATTTAGCTGGATTTTGTCCCAGCTTTTTTTTATGGATTATGAAACTGATTGTTGTCTTGGTGATTGAAAGTGGGTGTGACGTTTTCTTATTAGATAATATATTTTATAGCCGGCTCCTGCAGAAAGGACAGTGAAAATAATATCTTTTACTAATGGAGCGGCCATCCAGGCCCAAACCATTGAATAGCTGAAGCCCTCTGGTGCTTCTGCAATAAATAAATAAGCATAATACATGTAATTCGTTCCCAATAGATAATTAATTGTAAGACCGACAAAGGCTGCTATGAAAAATGTTGGTAAACCAGGATTTTGTTTGGACTCAATTAATTTTCCGACAACGTAAGCTACGAGAATGAATGATAGAATAAAGCCGAATGTAGGGCTGACGAAGGTTCGCAATCCCCCGGAAAATTGAGCGAAGACAGGCATGCCTACAAGACCGATTAACGTATAAATAATCATGGATAAGGATCCAAGGCGGCTGCCAAGAACAATACCGGCAAGTATAGCAATTATAGGCTGGAGGGTTATAGGGACCCCCCCAACAACGAGAAAAGCCGTGATGTTTGCTCCTACCCCCATGAGAGCAGCAAACATTGCTACTAAAATAATGTCTAGCGGTTTAAATTTCAAGGGACCACCTTCCTTAGTACATAGTCGTATTTTTATCCTACTTAAATATTGCCCTTTCGTCAACTTATTTTTTATATTGGTTAACAATACAGTCTTTCTACCTTGTCTGGAAGAAAAGCGGTGAAGATTCATGGGGACGTCACAATACGAAGGGCAAGTGATCTTGCCGCCGAATCACTCTTATGGAATAATACAAGCTGAAAGCCATTTAGAGATTATAAACATGGGGGAAATAGATTTGAATCGAACTAAATTTTTATTGCAGACTTCAGCTATTTTTGCAGTCATTGGTACAATTATGGGATCACATATGGCAGGCGCGGGTTCTATGGCATTACGGCCAATTCATGCTCATATTTTGGTGGTGGGCTGGCTGTCATTATTTGCATTTGCTGCGTATTATCGGATGTTTCCTGTTCCTAAATCCTCAAAGCTTGCAACGGTCCATGTATGGACAGCATTTTTTGGATCAATTGGCCTGAGCGGAGGCATGTGGGCATATTATTTTATACCAGGCTCAATGGTCACTCTCATGGCGTTTATCATCGGGGGAACAATTCTGGCAGTGAGTTTCATTTTGTTTGCAGTCATGACATTTGTTCACGGTAAGTACATTACAGATGCACAATAAAAAAGGGCTGAGCTCAAAAGTGAATGTTTGAGCTCAGCCCTTTTATAATACCCTAAGATCTGACTTTGCCTGCTTCTGCTGAAGGGAGAGAAGAGTGTTGATTGGTACGAGAAATGGTGAGCCATAAGACGAAAGCGCTTATGATAAAGAGCCCCCCTGATACGATAAAAACAAATGGGATATGGAAAAAAGAGGCGACCGTTCCCCCCATTACAGGCCCAACAACATTTCCCAGAAACCGGAAGCTTTGATTATATCCCATTACCTCCCCTTGCACAGTTACAGGGCAAGCTTGTCGAATATAGGCTGTCATGCATGGAATTAACCCGCCTACCTGCACACCAAACAAAAAACGCAGGAACACAAGCTGCCATATCTCTGTAACAAAGGCCTGGGGGATAAAAAAGACGGCAGATAAAATCAGCAATATGAGCAGTACCTTTTCATGACCTATTTTGTCTCCAAGTTGTCCCCATTTTCGAGCGGCGACCAAGCTTCCAAGACCAGTTACGGAGAAAACAAAACCAGCCATAAAAGCAATGTTTTCAGTTGAATTTAACTCATTTACATACAAGGCGAGCAGAGGCTGGACGCTAAAATTAGCTGTTTGCATTACCAGTGAAATAATCATCACGATAAGCAGGACAGGATGGGTAAAACATGGCGGAAAATTTCCTTTTTACTGTAGGCTCTTTCTTCTTCTCCTTCCTCCTTGTAAACCACTTCCTTTACTCCGAAAGCAACGAGTACGGTCGATAATGCAATAACAATGGATGTAATAACAAAGGTCAACGCAAAGCCAGTCGTATCTGCCAATACTCCTCCCATAAGAGGTCCAAGCAGTCCCCCGGCAACCGTGCCAGTCTGCAGGGTGCCGAGCTTCTCACCAGCTGTTTCTTTACTGCTCTGTGCCGAGATCAGTGCAATGGCGGTGGGGATAAAACCTGTAACGATCCCCATGAACAGCCTAAGCAAAAAAAAGTCCCATAACGGATTCAACAAAACCCATCAAGAAAATGCTTATGGATATACCGAGTCCCGTGATGACTAAAATCGACTTCCGGCCGTAACGATCCCCAAAACGCCCCCATAAAGGAGCAAAAAAGAATGCCACTAAAAAGGTAACACCAAAGACATACCCGGCCCAGCGTTGTACATAGGCATCAGAAAAGTTGCCGAGTGTTTCTATATATAAAGATATAAAAGGAAGAACCATCGTAGCGCTGGCTGCTACAAAAAAATTGGCAAACCACATAATTTTTAAATTGCGGCTTGCAATACGTTCAGAGTTAATAAGTAATCACCCTCAAAAATACATCACACATGACTGTGTTTATTTCGTCTCACTAAATATTGTACCCTATATAATATTTTATGAAAAGTCTTATGACCTGCTGAGCGTGATATGCTACCATGATAAGGAAAGGAAGGGATGGCTGTGGAAAAAGTGTATCATGCTACAGAATCCAGACCGCTCTGGTTGTTTTTATTTGTACTGACGGTTTGGTATGCATTTTATTTTGAGTTTCAAATTCCCGTTCTACCATACTTATTGCCACTGATACCTATTTACTTTTTGTTAGTTACATATGAACTTCAAGTAGACGAGGACATCATCCGCATCAAAACCAAATTGTTCAATCTTACAATTAAAGAAAAGACAGCTGAGCCTGAAAACATAAAAGAAATGGTTATTTTATACATGAAATGGGCTCAAAAAGGTGTGCTTATCAGACTGCATAAAGGGATGAGGTGGCGTGTGATCCAATATACCCCGGCAGATTACGATGAAGCTCTCAAGCAATTTGCCCGAAGCCACCAGGTGCCTGTGATGATTCATGGAGACCCTCCGAACCAATAAGAAACCTGTAAAAAAAGGACTTTCCCTGGGGCAGGAGAGGATGGATACAATGAAAAACGCAATGGAAGGAATTGTTGCACATATACTAAAGGAACATGTGCATCATTTGTATTTACCATGTACTTGTGTAGAATGTCAGCAGGACGTTGCAGCACTGGCTCTGAATCAGCTCCCACCCCATTATGTACGCTCCACAGAAGGAGAAGCCTATATTAGGGCAAAGTACATGGAGGATCAGGAAAAGGCTGTTGTCCTGGGGGCACTTGCCAAAGCCGCAATAAAAGTATCAGAAAACACAAGCCATCAGTAATCTCCACCTATAACCAGTGTATTGTAATTAAAATTCGGGGATAGGTAAAGAAAAGGACAAAAAGTGGGGAAGTATCAAAATGATAAAAGAGTTAGCCACGCCAATCATTATTTCTCATCGTGGTGTAACCAATTTAGGTGCACAGGAAAACACAATTGAATCCTTTAACCAGGCGATTGCCGGCGGGGCCGATTATGTTGAAACTGATATTAGACGTACAAAGGATGGTTATCTGGTTTGTTTTCATGATAAGAAATGGAACAAGGTTCCTGTCGGGGCGTTAACCTATAAGGAATGGATCATGCAGACAGGTCTTCTTGGCTGGACTCCTCCTTTATTAGAGGATGTTCTTGACGCATGCAGGGGAAAGATCAGGTTGAATTTGGAAGTAAAAGAACCTGGTCTTGAAGAAGATATCATCAAAACGGCCAGTGGTCGTTTTCCTCTTAAACACCTGTTAATTTCTTCGTTTAATGATGAAATTTTAGTAAGGGTAAAAGAAATTGACTCTCACGTTCCTACGGGACTTTTGCTTGGCAAAATGTATTTCAGCACAGACTCAGGTTGACGGCTTACCAGCAGGATATCTTTCCAGAAAGAAGATTAATTAAAACAAAAGCTGATATAGTCTGTCCTAACTACCGTGTCCTCAGGCTGAACTTTTTAAAAAGAATGCATGCCTTACAAAAGCCTGTGTATGTATGGACGGTCAATCATCCTAAAAGAATGGTTGATCTTGTGGATAAAGGGGCAGATGGCCTTATTACCGATCAAGTAAAGCTTGCCGGTGAACTGTTTGGCAAAAAGGAAATCGCAGAAGATAAAGGAAAAACATCTTAAATGATTGTATTAAGATAGCAAACCATAGTATCATCATAATCAAACTAGCATATATGAAGAGGATTTCCTCTTTAAAGAATAAGGAGTGATTTCATGCCAAGCGTAGAAAGTTTTGAGCTTGATCACAATATTGTAAAGGCCCCGTATATTCGCCATGCAGGCGTACAGAAAGTTGGGAGTGACGGTCACGTTAACAAGTACGATATTCGTTTTTGTCAGCCTAACAAACAAAACCTTCAGCCTCCTGTCATTCATACGCTGGAGCACTTGCTCGCTTTGAATGTCCGTCGTTTCACGGAAGAGTATGATCACTTTGAAGTGATAGACCTTTCTCCAATGGGGTGTCAGACAGGCTTTTATCTTATTATGAATGGTGAGCCTTCAATTGAAGAACTTATTGATGTCCTGAAAAAAACTATGGAATATTCTATTGAGCTTGAAGAGGTGCCGGCCGCTAACGAAGAACAGTGCGGGCAGGCTAAGCTTCATAACCTTGAAGGTGCAAAAAAATGGATGAAGTACTGGCTTGAACAGGATGCTGAATCATTGAAAGAAGTATTTTAAACAAACGTTTGATTAACGGACGCTTCCTCTCCTAAAGAGGAAGCGTCTTTTATATTGCAAGTATATTACAAACAAGTAAGGTGCCAGGCACCTTACTTTCGTTGCTGTTTAAAGTAATCATTTGCTTTTTGAATAATTTCCACTAGATCCAGTTCGTCGGAGGAAGTGATGTTTGTTTTTAAGAGAGCGTGCATCATCTCCAAGGAATTCAGGTCACTCTCTTCGGTGTTAGAGGCTGTGCAGTCAGAGGGTACAATGGTTTGGTAGTGGCGCATGTAGGCGTCGTTTACCGTAAAGTGAACACACATGTTGCCTGCAAACCCGGCAATAATCAACGTTTTTACTTCTAGATAATCGAGCAGCAGATCAAGAGGAGTAGCAAAAAAGCTGAGAACTGAGGCTTTAAAACAAAATAGTCATCATCTTCTGGCAGAAGCAATTCTACGATAGGCTTGCCTCGTACGTTATTTTCAAGACAATGGTCAACGAGCTGTCTGAAATCACTTTGCCATCTTCCATAATTGTCATTTACATAAATGACAGGAACGTCGTAAGCCTTTACTCTTCTTTTTAATTTTGCTATTTTTTTAGCGGCTGGAAGAGACTGTTCAAATAATTTCTCTCCATCTTCAAATTCCATATCATTTATTGTGTCTATTAATAAAAGAGCAACAGAGGCTTTTTCAGGTACATGCTCAGGGTTATCTTCACTTTCTTTTGAAGCATCCACTGGTTTATGTTCTGCCATTTTTCAGTCACCTGCCTTGAGAATAGCAATTTTATAGTAAGGAGCTGGGCATATCATTGCGCAGCCGTAACAAGCGTTTTAACACAAATAGAGCGTAGTTTAGTATTCCCCAATAGGTGGAAGAGAAAACGAGAGAAGTGCTCAGAATTTTTAAAAAGGAACCTCAGTTTTTCGTATTAATATGATATGATTAACGATACGAAAACTATTTCCTCTGCGGTTTTAAAAACAGAGAGAAACGGCAGAGGCTGAGAAGCAACGTTGGGAAAGGAGTCAGTGAGATGGAGGAGAAGGAACTAGAAATTTTACATCTTGTTGAAGAAAACGCCAGATTGGATGTACCTACACTGGCCAGGATGGTAGACGTGAGTGAAGAGAAAGTTAATGGAATCCTGGCGAAGCTTCAGGAAGAAAAAATTATCTTAAGCTACAATGCAGTGATCGACTGGAGCAAGGTTGATGATCACCCTGGGGTTACAGCTATGATTGATGTGAAAGTTACACCTCAGCGAGGAGTAGGCTTTGATGAAGTAGCTGAGCGTATCTACAGATTTTCTGAGGTGAAAGCATTATACCTTGTGTCAGGCGCTTATGACCTTCAAGTAGTCATAGAGGGAAAAACGATGAATGAAATTTCCAATTTTGTCTCAAGTAAGTTATCAACACTTGATTCAGTTATATCCACAACTACACATTTTCAGCTCAAAACATATAAACACGATGGGGTAGTGTTTGATGACGGCGAAGAAGACAAAAGAATCGTGGTTTCGCCATGACTTTCTCATCGGTTAAAAATAAACAGCGTTTATCGGACTCAGTGCAACGAATAAAGCCATCAGGAATCCGGCGTTTTTTTGACCTTGCCTCCACCATGGATAATGTTATTTCTTTAGGTGTTGGGGAGCCTGATTTTGTAACTCCGTGGAATGTTCGTGAGGCAAGCATAAATTCCATGGAGAGAGGGCATACAGCATATACGGCAAATGCCGGCCTACTGGAACTGCGACAGGAAATATCTAAATATATGAAGCAGCGTTTTCAAGTTTCATACCAGCCTGAGGGAGAAGTTCTTGTTACAGTCGGAGCCAGTGAAGGAATAGACCTGGCTGTCAGGGCCATCGTTAATCCAGGTGATGAAGTGATTGTAGTGGAACCCAGCTTTGTCTCCTATGCGCCAATTGTATCCTTGGCCGGTGGTGTGCCAGTACCTATTGGTACAAAAAAAGAGAACGATTTCAAGCTGACACCTTCCCAATTGGAAGAGGCAATTACAGCGAGAACGAAAGCAATCATTCTCTGTTTCCCTAATAATCCAACCGGGGCCACTATGACTGAGAATGAGTTAAAAGAGATTGCTTACCTGGTGGAAAAGCATGACCTTCTCGTTTTATCTGATGAAATTTACGCGGAACTCAGCTATGATGAGCCCATTATAGTTTCCCGCGCTGTGAGGGAATGTGGGACCGGACGATCTTGATATCTGGGTTTTCCAAAGCCTTCGCTATGACAGGGTGGCGTCTTGGGTTTATCTGTGGACCAGAAGATATCGTTTCAGCTATGCTGAAAATCCATCAGTATACAATGATGTGTGCATCTACACTGGCTCAGCATGGAGCCATTGAGGCTCTTCAAAACGGACAGGAAGATGTAAGTCGCATGGTTACCAGCTATAGACAAAGAAGGAACTATTTAGTGAAAGCTTTCGATGAGATTGGACTTCCTTGTCATTTTCCTGGAGGGGCATTTTATGCTTTTCCGGATATTAGCCCGACAGGAATGAACGCTGAGGAATTTGCTGAGCAGCTTTTAGTAGAAGAACAAGTAGCCGTGGTGCCTGGGGATGTATTTGGAGAAGGCGGTGAAACTCACATCCGCTGCTCTTATGCTACTTCACTGGATTCTTTGCGGACAGCTATCGAACGAATGGGTGCTTTCCTGGAGCGTCACAAAATAAATTAAATAGTGTTAGTAAGAAAGGCCGCACAATAAAGCGGCCTATTTTTTATGAAAAATTGATAAAAAGAAAAAAACGAAGGCTTCACTGCATTTGCACGCAGCAGGCCTTCGGTTTTTTTCCGGTTACTTCTTTAAAGCTGGGGGAAGCTTTTAAAGTGTACTACCGGAGAAAGGGGAGAAAAAGATTACTGGATTCACAGCCTCTTCAACAGAGAAAACAAAGCAGCGGGCTTTGCCTCATGAAAGAGGGGGAATAGCATTAATAGTATTCCCGGAATTCTATAAAATAATCCACTATTTTTAAAAAAAGGTGCCTGGCACCAAAATTGGCTGTAATATAATTTTTTCAGCGGGTGCTTTTCCTCTTACAATCAGGCGATGATGGAGATTACAGCTCCAAATATCTCTGGCACTTTCAGTTTAAAGTATTCCAAGCACATTTAAGAAAGCAATGGCAATTGCAATTGGAGCAATGTAACGAATCGTTATAAACCACACTTTGAAAAAGCCGGACCCTAAATTAGAACTGCGTAAAAGCTCCTCCTGCAAGGCTGACTTACTCATTTTTAACGGAACAAATATTGAAATCAGCAATGCGCCAAGAGGCAGCAGAATATTGGAAACTAGAAAGTCTAATTGATTAAAAAAAGTATCCCCAAAAATAAGCCATTCACCAAGAAGTCCAAATGACAAATTAGATGGAATTCCGATGAGGAAAATAATGAGACCCATGCTCCAAGCCATTTTCTTTCGTTTTGCCGGATCGCTTTTTGATGTTGTAGCTACAACAATTTCTAACAGTGAAAAGGCTGAGGTCAAAGTAGCGAATAATAATAAAGCAAGAAACATGGATAAAAACACAGAGCCAAAAGCCATTTCACTAAACACAGCAGGCAGAACAGTGAAAATGAGACTAGGCCCTTCATCTGGTTCAAGTCCAAATGCAAAAACCCCCGGGAATATCGCCAAGCCGGCAAGAACAGCGATGAATACACTGAGACCTACTATGGATGTAGCAGAACGGACCAGATCGTCTTTTTTAGACAAGTAGGAGCTGTATGTTACCATAATAGAGACCCCAAGGCTTAAGGAAAAGAAAGCCTGTCCCAGTGCAAAAAGAATCGTTTCGCTTGTCACTTCGCTCCAATCTGGCTGAAGGAAAAACGTTACTCCTTCCATTGCGCCTTCCAAGGTTACGGAACGAATCACAAGGATAAGAAACAGGATAAACAACAGTGGCATCATCAGGTGCTTGCCCGCTCAATTCCTTTTTGGATTCCCCCTTGGACAATTAAGATCGTGATAAGCATAAATCCAAGATGGGCAGCACCAACTTCCCAGTGATTTGAGATAATGCTCCCAAATAACTCACCGAAATCTCCGGTTGCCGGATCAGTCAATCCCCCAGTTAAGCTCCGGATAAAGTAAGTAAGAATCCAGCCGCCGACCACTGAGTAAAAGGAAAGGAGAAGAAAGGAGGTTACCACTCCAAGTATCCCAATTCCGTGCCACAAGCTGTTGGGAGCAATTTCCTTATACGCTTGGATCGCATTCTTGTTGGTACGCCGGCCAATGACAAACTCAGCCAGTAATAACGTAGTCCCTAATAATAAGGTGAAAAGTAGAAAAATAACAAAAAATGCCCCGCCACCGTTGGTTCCAGCTACATAAGGAAGTCGCCAAATAGCTCCAAGCCCTATGGCCGAACCAGCAGCAGCTAAAATAAAACCGATCTTAGAAGACCATTGTTCTCCTCGATTAGCCATAAAATATTCTCTCCTTTTGAATTCTCAACATGGTTCACAATAGCTATGTAGAGACTGTTTGTCAACTTTTATATTTTTCCGGGAAGGCACAGCGCAGGCCTTTTTCAAAAGGTGTTTACACTACTTGTATTGATGGAATAAGTATTATATCCAAATTGCTGTGTTAAGCCACCTGTGATATACTTTATAGGTTAAAAAATAGTTAGGAGATGTTTTCATGTCGGTACAGCAATATGAAGTAGGTAGTATCGTTGAAGGAAAAGTAACTGGGATTAAACCGTTTGGTGCTTTTGTGGCTCTTGATGACCAGAAACAAGGACTTGTACACATTTCAGAAGTGACTCACGGCTTCGTGAAAGATATTAATGATGTGTTATCCGTAGGAGATGAAGTGCAAGTAAAAATCAAATCCATTGATAATGAGTCAGGAAAGATTTCCCTTTCTATTAAAGATACTCAGCCAGCCCCAGAAGGAAAAGGAGCTCCACGTCGCGAAGGCGGCAATAAGCCAAACAACCGAAGTGGCGCCGCAGCCGGAACTCAACAGAAAAGTCAGGGTTTTAATACTCTTGAAGACAAGCTTAAGGACTGGTTGAAGCAATCAAATGAGATTCAAGCAGACCTGAACAAAAGAGTTCGTAAATAAGCAATATAAAAACGTCCGGGGTAAAAGCTCGGACTTTTTTATTTTATAGCCAGTGATACAGGAGAGGGGGCAGAGTTGAAGAAAGGATTGAATTTTATTCAAATCCCCCCGGCACATTTCAGCTCTCAGCTATGCAGACGAGGAAGAAAAAGCATAAAAGCCCGAAGCGATAGCTCCGGGCGGCCTGTACATAATTAAGAAGCCATGAACAATTGACAGGTGTTAGCGTTGTGTTTCTGGGCTTCTTTGAAGCTCGCTATCAGGTTTAAATAAGATAGAGATACAATAGATCCCTGCAATCCCTACAATTGCATAGATTACACGGGAAATGGCTGCTGCTTGACCACCGAAGATTGCTGCGACAAGGTCAAAACCAAAAAAACCAATAAGTCCCCAATTAATTGCTCCGATCATGGCGAGAACCAAAGCTGTACGTTGTATTCCGCTCATTATTCTTCACCTCCCTTTACTTTTTCCACCCTTCATCTTAAAGAAAATAGGACGAAAACTTCCCCCATAAGCAGGGAATAGGGTCTGTAGGTATAGAATGAAATAAAGAGAAGTACTTTATGCATGTAACCTTCATTTTTTTGAGTATCTTATTTTTTTACCCTGTGATTTTATATAAGATAGCATTGTTCAGGGATTGCTTTTTCGATTAAATGTAAGACAGGCACAATCAATATGTCTATTTACTGGAGGCTGCAATGAAAGAATTTACTTTTCAAAACACGACGAAACTGCATTTTGGAAAAGGAATGATTGCCAACCTGGGAAAAGAAGCGAAATCATTTGGTGACAATGTTCTCCTTGTATATGGAGGAGGAAGCATTAAGAAAAATGGAATTTACGATGAAGTGCTGAGCGAATTAAAGGGCCAGAATATAAAGGTGACAGAGCTTTCTGGAGTTGAGCCAAATCCAAGACTTTCTACGGTAAATAAAGGAGTGCAGCTTGCAAAAGAAAATAATATCGACCTTCTTCTGGCAGTAGGCGGCGGAAGTGTTATTGATTGCACCAAGGCTATTGCTGTAGGAGCCGCAAGCGATGTTGACGTATGGGATGTCGTCACGAAAAAAGCAAAGCCGGACAAAGCTTTGCCGCTGGGCACAGTGCTCACCTTGGCTGCAACCGGTTCAGAAATGAATGCTAATTCAGTAATTACAAACTGGGAGACGAATGAAAAACATGGGTGGCCCATCCTCTTGTTTATCCTGCTTTTTCCATACTGGATCCTGTTTATACTTATTCTGTGCCTGCTGATCAAACAGCATTTGGAATTATTGATATGATGAGCCACGTAATTGAAACCTATTTCCATGTGGAAACCAACACACCGGTGCAAGACCAATTGGCAGAATCTCTGCTTAGGGTTTGCGTTGAGACAGGCCCTAAATTAATGGCTGAACCAGAAAATTATGAATACCGGGAAACAATTATGTACTGTGGAACCATGGCTTTAAATGGCGTCCTTCAAATGGGAGCCGCGGTGACTGGGGAACACATAACCTGGAGCATGCTGTTTCAGCTGTGCATGATATACCCCACGCCGGAGGACTCGCTGTTTTATTTCCAAACTGGCTTAAGCAGACCATTGAAAAAGAGGTAGGAATCACGCGTATGTCTCGTTTGGCAGAGCAGGTTTTTAATGTAGATAAGAGCAATAAAAGTGAAAGAGAGGCTGCATTGGAAGGAATCGATAAGCTCCAGGAGTTCTGGGGTAATCTGGGCGCTCCAAGCCGCCTGAAAGATTATAATATTGGAGAAGACAGTTTGGGAACCATAGCAGATAAGCCTTAGTCAATGGCTCGTATGGTTCGTTTTTAACACAGGACAGAGAGGTTGTCGAAAAAATTCTCAGAGACTCATTATAGAGAAATAAAATATATTTGCAGCTGAAGACGATTACAATTGGAAAACGTCTTGATTTGTCAGTTTGGCTTCTTTACATTGATAGAAGACGTGTTAGAAATAGGAGGGAAAAATGCTATGGGCAATCAACTAAACTTGGATTACAGTAATGCTTTGGATTTTGTGAGAGAAGAAGAAATCAGTCAGCTGCAAGGAGCCGTTACCCAGGCTCACGAGGCTCTTCATAATAAAACAGGTGCAGGAAATGACTTTTTGGGATGGGTGGATCTGCCGGCAGATTATGATAAAGAGGAATTTTCACGCATCCAGCAAGCCGCCGACAAAATTAGCGGGGACTCTGATGTACTTATAGTGATAGGTATTGGCGGTTCATACTTAGGAGCCAAAGCAGCATTGGAGAGCTTACACCATACGTTTAGAAATCAGCTTCCAAAAGAACAGCGTAAAGGCCCTGAAATTTACTTTGCCGGACATCATATTAGTCCTTCTTATGTAAACGATTTGCTTCACATCATTGAAGGGAAGGATGTATCACTGAACGTAATATCTAAATCAGGACTACGACCGAGCCTGCCATTGCTTTTCGCATTTTCCGTGAGTGGATGGAAAATAAGTATGGGAAAGAAGAAGCGGCGTCAAGGATTTATGCGACGACCGACAAAGAAAAAGGAGCTTTAAAAACGCTTGCTTCTGAAGAAGGGTTTGAATCATTTGTCGTGCCAGATGATGTAGGCGGTCGTTATTCTGTCTTAACGGCTGTGGGACTTCTGCCGATTGCTGCGTCCGGCCTTGACATCGAAAGCATGATGAAAGGAGCAGCAGATGCACGAGAAGCTCTTTCCACAGACAGCCTGGAAAAAAATGAGGCGTACCAATATGCGGCCTTACGCCATGCTCTTTACCAAAAAGGTAATATGATCGAGCTTCTTGTTAATTATGAGCCAAGGCTTCAGTATGTTTCTGAGTGGTGGAAGCAGCTATTTGGCGAAAGTGAAGGAAAAGATGGAAAAGGATTGTTCCCGGCTTCGGTTAATTTTTCTACAGACCTTCATTCCATGGGACAATACGTGCAGGATGGCCGCCGTCACCTGTTCGAGACTGTCCTGCAAATTGAAGAGCCGGGCAATGACATTACCTTAAAAGAAAATAAAAGCGACTTAGACGGCTTAAACTATCTTTCCGGCGAAACAATGAACTTTGTAAATAAAAAAGCGTTTGAAGGTACTCTTTTAGCTCACACCGATGGAAAGGTACCTAATTTGATTGTTACGATTCCAGAAATGAATGAGTACCATTTTGGTTACCTGGTTTACTTCTTTGAAAAAGCTTGCGCGATCAGCGGCTATCTTTTAGGTGTAAACCCGTTTGACCAGCCAGGAGTAGAGGATTATAAGAAAAACATGTTTGCTTTGCTTGGAAAACCTGGATTTGAAGAGCAGAAGCAAGAGCTTGAAAACCGCTTGAAAAAATAACAGCCAGCCCGGTTCTGATTGATCAGGACCGGGTTTTTTACTGTTGATACGTCCCGTTCTTCTTGATGTATGAAAAAGGATAGAAATGTCGAAGCTAACCAGGTAAAGGGGGTAATCGACAATGATCCAACTTCAGTCAAGAATTGAAGAACATAAATTCAAAATGGAAACATTAAAGGAGAAATTGCAGCCTTTAGGGTATGGAATTGGAGGAAATTGGGATTATGATCATGGTTACTTTGACTATAAAATAGACGATGACCATGGATACCATTTCCTGAGGCTGCCATTTCGGACTATTGATGGAGAGGTTGAAACAAAAGGTGTAACCGTGGAGCTTGGACGCCCGTTTTTATTAACTCATCAATATGAGGAAGGGATTGATGATGTCGTCTACAACTATAATGCCTTATTCAACCAGTTCCAAAAGCCAGTTGTAAACGATGCGGCCGTTCCTAACAAGTACTTAGAAACAGGCCGTTTGTTAATAGAAGAGCTGGAAGCCACATTGTTAACCTAATGGTCTACAAAGAGAATGGAGTCTTCATGGGACACAAAAAAAGGAGCATTAGGATTTAACAGCATTTTCCCCTGTCTTTTTACACCGAGAGGCAGCTTGCCTTCTTTTCTGAATTCGTGTAAAAGCTCTTCAAAGGAAAGCCCCACCCATTCATCTTTTATTTCAGTCATCTTGAGGTTATACTGGTCCTCATGCTCAAGTAAATCGGTTATGATACTTGCTACTCCAGGATAAATCGTACTTCCGCTCATCAAAAGGCTGGTCACATAAGTCGATTCTATGACTTCATCTGCACCGGCTCTTTTTGCGTTGGCGAGAAGTTCAGGAGTTAATATTTCAACAGTTACCATTGCCTTATCGCTATTGCTTTTCACTGCCAGAAGAGTTAAGATCGTCCGTGCATCGCTGTCTTGTTCATTCATTGATCTTCCTGCGGTTATGAGTACACTTGCAGCTTTGGAGATATTCGCCTTCTGCAAGGTTTCATCTATGTTAGGGTTCCCTTGAATAAAGTGAACACTTGAGTGACGGGGAAAGGGAGGCTGCTGAAGAGTTTCGTCAATGAGGACAATTTCTCTTTGGGAATGTTGCCTCTGCAGCTCTTTAATCACCTGCCTGCTTTTTTCATTCCAGCCAATGACAATGCAGTGGTTCTCATAACGGCAGGAAAGCTTGCCCTGGCGCCATTGTGTTTCCTCTGTAACGGTAGTGGCAGCCAAGGATGTAACAAAAAAAGGTGACAAATCCAATTCCAAATAAAATAAGGATAATAGCAATAACGCGCCCAATCGTGCTATCAGGTACAAGATCGCCGTACCCCACTGTAGAAGCACTGACTATGGCCCACCAGACGGCATCAAAGTAAGTGGGAAAGGTATGTGGTTCCAGCCGGTGCATCAGCCAGCTTATACTAATAATAATAATCCCAATTACTAAAAATAGTCTCGTTAGCAAGTGAGACTTAGCAAATTGCTGAGTAAGCTTATGAAAAGGAAGCATTTTCATACATCCTCCAGACCAAAAAAGAGTAGTAGCTTCAGTATAGCCAACCTCTTGTTCATTCAACCTTCATCTGCTATAGTTAGGAACGGACAGAGAGGAAGCGGGTGATAGAGAATGATTCAAGCACTGATTTTTGGGATTGCTGTATTTTTAGGGTGGATCCTTCTCGATTGGGTGAAGGAAAAGAAGCTGAGAAAAGAAAAAGTAAGAGAAGCGGCGGTTACGGCTGTATTTGGGGCTATTGGCTGGCTGATTCTTGACTTCATTTTATAAATTGACAACTGCCAGGAAACATTATATAATTAAACATGTCTGAATAATAGGAAATGGGGCATTAGCTCAGCTGGGAGAGCGCTACACTGGCAGTGTAGAGGTCAGCGGTTCGAGCCCGCTATGCTCCACCATACATAATCACAACGTAACCGTCGAGGTTACGTTTTTTTGTTCTTTTTACTCATTCTATCCTTTTTCGTTCCATCCTTGACATCTATATTCGTTACTTTAAGGGGTATGTTAATAAATAGATTCCTTTGCAGAACGTGGTTTCATTGATTTCCTGATCCGATTTGTCATATATTTAGTAAAAGATGCACAAGACTTATCTAAAATGAGTCCTGACTTTAAGGGTATCCTGCTTTTTTAGTTTCTTTGAATACTGTCCTATTTATTTTGCAGGAGTGGTTACATGTATAATAAGTTTTTAAAAACTGGGTCGGCAATTATTATTATTTTTTTAATTATCTATTTAGGGACGCTCATTGACTGGATTTTTATCCCTCTGCTTGTATTTTTCCAAACAGTCTTTTTTCCCATTGTAATAGCAGGAATACTATTTTACATATTTAGACCTATTGTTCACAGGCTGAGTAAGAAAATGCCAAGAACACTTGCGATTTTACTATTGTTTTTCGGTTTTGCCGCTTTAATTGTAGCTCTCCTTTCACTTATTGTTCCCGAGATTGAAAATCAAATGAATAGTCTAGTCAACAGCATGCCAGTAATTATTTCTGAAATGCAGCAGCTGCTTATACAGATTCAACAGCATGAACTGGTACAACGATTTGATTTAACGGAACTATTTCAAGTTGAAGAGCAGATAGAGCAAGCTGGGTCTGTTATTAACAACATTATGTCGAATATTGTACCTAACACTTTAAGCTTTGTCGGTGCCGTGTTTAATGTATTAATCGCCCTGTTTGTTATTCCTTTTATTCTTTTTTACTTGTTAAAAGAAGGAGAAAAGTTTCCAAATAGTATTCTCCATTTTATTCAGGAGAAAGATAATAAAAAAGAAGCGAGCCGTATTCTTAGTGGTATGGATAAGATGTTAAGTAATTATATTCAAGGAATTCTTATCGTTTGTTCCTTTATAGGAATTCTTTGTTACATTGCATTTACGCTTATTGGGTTGGACTATGCATTAATTCTTGCGCTCTTTGCCATGATGACCAATGTAATTCCATACGTTGGTCCTTGGCTTGGTGCGGTGCCTGCCGTAATAGTCGGGATCTTGCAATCTCCATTTATGGCTCTGCTTGTGATTATTATCATTGTGATCATTCAACAAATTGAAAGCATTCTGCTTCAACCACAGGTAATGGGCAAAAAGCTTTCAATGCACCCGGTGACTGTATTGATTTTAGTGCTTGTAGCGGGACAATTTTTGGGTATTGTCGGGATGCTCCTTGCCGTTCCCACGTATGCCGTCAGCAAGGTATTTGTCACCCATCTCCATAGACTATGGCAAGTGAAACAACAAGAGAATAAGCTGAAAGATACCTAACGATCGTTGTGGGGGAAATGAACGGTTGATGAGAGAGTATTCTTAAAAAGATAATTATACAGAACTAAGAAGAGCGGCTGCATTTTCTATGTCACCGCTCTTCTTTTTGTAATTTTATCCCTCAATACGCAGTGCAAGTGTCTTTAATATGTAGGAGAAGTTTCCTCTCCTTCACCAATAATTTGATACGCCTCGTTTCCTGCGAAACAACCTTTATGGTAACCACCAGGTGTAGAGAATCCTGTGATAAGGAAGAGTTCAACTCACTGTACTATAAAAGGTGATAAAGAAGAAAGAAGAGATTCAGAAGGAGGAAGCTGGGAGGGGTAAGGCAGATAAAACATAAAAGCAGGATCCTTCAAAACGAAACTAACCGTCTGTGGTATACGTGTCTTTGTCGGTTATATCTCTTCTTAAAGAAGTATTGCGAATCAGTCTAAGAAGAGGGCGGATAAACAAGAAAATACTTCCTAGTAAATAAGCCACCATGCCAAATATTTCTGTTTGAGAAGAAAAGTTCAGCAAACTTCCAATAACAAATAAGATGCCAATGAGCAGGTCGTTAATGACAGTAATGACCTTATATCTTCTATAAAAATACAGCCGAAAGCGTCCTGCTTTTACATCTAGATACTCTTTTCCTTCTTGAATTTGCGGCATAAAATCCTCCTTTCTCAAACTAGACAAGAAGAATAATACCGTTCAAGAAGGGAAGTAAACTATTTACATGTCTTGAGAAGACAAAGCCAGACGCAGAAGAACGACCATTATATTAATGAAACTACAGAGGACCTGTGTTAATGTAAAGTACTGGAAACATACTCAATTGGACTGCTTCACACTAAGTACGGTGATTGTAAGCAGGATGATTACCATTCCAAAAAGTTGAATGGTTGTCAAATGATCTCCAAGAAGCATAACGCCAAATAATGAAGCTGTTACCGGCTCTACCATAGCGACCATCGAAGCAGTTGTCGGGGTAGTCCGCCGAATTCCAATTACATAAAATATAAATGAAAGTCCAGCCCCCAAGATCCCTAAGAGAAGGAACCATCCTATGTCGCTTGACGTCACCACACTAGCGGCTTCTGCATTGTCCGCAAAAAGAAAAAGGATGATACAAAAGGAAAAAAATGCAATGGTTAACGTGATTTGCGGATTTCCGGTAGAAGAGGCATTTTTAAACCCGAATATAAACAATGCATAGAAAAGCCCCGCAGCAAGCCCCGCTGCCGCCCCTAGAACACTCACTGATATCGAATCGGTACTGTAGGCACCTGTAAGCAGGATAATCCCCACAAGCACACCGGTAATGCATCCCCATTTAAACCAGGTCGAACGCTCCAGCCGAAATAAAAAGGAAATTAAAAGGACGAACACAGGTGCGGTGTACATTAAAGTAGCAGCAACAGCGACGCTTGATGCCTGGATACTGAGAAAATAAAATGTGAAATTTCCGGCAACACCAAGCCCTGCCAACAGGGACCATATGTATAAACGAGTAGAAAAGATCCAATTTTTTCTAAAGCGAAAGAGAAACCAAGCTAAAAAACATATAAAAGCAACAGCCCCTCGGTAAAAGGAAATGACGATAGGTCCCAGCCCTTGTTCATTAAGATATCTCCAATTCCCCCACTAATGCCCCAGCATATAGCGGCCAGGATAACTAAGCCTACACCTGCAAATCTCATCGTGTGCCTCCTGAAGGTAAGTAATCAAACGTATTTTTGAGTGAGCTATTAAAAAACGAACGTGAGCTATTAAAAAACGAACGTGAGCGTATCAACGTAAATGTAAGGGTGAGACAATGCTCTTTACGTTCCTAATCAAACATAAGTTTTTTTTCAAGGTATTAATGGTAATTCCTTTCAGTTCTCATACCTAAACCTCACTCGCTTGACTTGCAATATGAAGGGACGATACCTTTAAAAAATTAAGAGAAACAACATATCTTTTTGTTATAATAATTCTTTAAGCCCGTTCTACGGCTCCATCTTCTTAACTGATAAAATAAAATTTCATATAAAAGCAAAATTATTTATGAATTAGCTGATGATCATGCTATTGTTTCAATGGTAGAAAAAAACAGGAGTTAGTATCGTACCTGAAAGTGTCCTGCCGGCACATGCCCATATCTGTTTGCTTCATATAGGAAGAGAGCTGCAGGGTAATAGATATTGCTGCTTACAAAAAAGGCCATCCCTAGGCAACCAAGAAATCCACCAGGTACGTGGAATAATGCCAATGGTTAGTCAGCTGTAATTTTTACTTTACTGAATAAAGGTTACTTTGCTTGAATTTTAGTACATAGCACAGGAGGAACTCATGATTGAAATACGAGAGGTGAAACCAGAGGAAATTGATAATGTAGCCGCATTTTTGCTCCCCACCATGGCAGAAGTTTATCCTTTTCCTTTAAGCGATAATGCTAAAAAAGATATTACCGAGATGGAAAAGCTGTTTATTACTAGGGATAAAGCCATTTTTTTAGCCGCTTTTTCCGAAGGGAATGTTTTGGGAACAATTGCTGTCCGGTCCTATGACGACAGAATTACCGCTTTACAAGGTCGGTATTGCTTACCGGACACCTGTGAACTGATTAAATGTTACGTAAAAAGTGATAGCCGCAAGCAAGGCATTGGTTCAAGATTATATGAGAGAGCTGTCCAGTTTTGTAGCGAAACCGGCTATCAAACAATGTATCTTCATACACATGAGTTTTTGCCGGGGGGACTAACTTTCTGGAAGAAGAAAGGTTTTTTAATTGTGAAAGAAGAGAATGACAGGCTGGAGACTGTTCACATGGAAAAAAGGTACCTTTCTGCTGAATTCATGTCTGCTTTTTTAGTCAGTCTGTTGCTAAGAAAGTTCGACATTTTTCAATAGTGTATGGTATGTAATAAAAGCTTCAAAGAGTGTGCTGGATAATACCTTGTAAGACATAAAATGATTACCTATAATTGTAAATATTACATCCTTGAGATGAGGAGTGGGGAAAATGCAACAGCTGGATAAAGTGGATTTTTCTATCCTGGGATTTTTACAGGAAAATGGGAAACGCCCTTACAGTAATATTGCTGATTTACTAGGGGTTAGTGAAGGGACAGTCCGTTCTCGCGTTAAAAAAATGCTCGACAATGGGGTCTTTGAATTTGTGGTTCATACGAATCCTGACAAGGTGGGCCTGCATGTTCAGGCAATTATCGGTTTCTCAACACAGCTGGGGAAGCAAGAGGATATTGCCAAAAAGCTTAAGAGCTTTCAGGAAGTTCGTTTTGTCGGAGCTTTTTCCGGCATGCATGATTTAATTATACAGGCTTATTTTAGAAACAATGAATCCCTCGTTCATTTTGTGAATCATCAATTATCACAATTAGAGGGGATTCAATCAATAGATGTCAGCGTAGAACTAAAGGAATATAAAGATTCTTTTTCATATGTTCTTCCAGAAGGCAAGGATAAGGAGAGCGGCATGGAAGTAGATTCAAAGAAAGCTATCTAACAGCAAAAAGAGAAACTCTCTATTAAACGATTCATAGCAGGCAGAGTAGAGTTGGTTCTCTCCTCTATTTGTAATAATATAGAATAAAAGTGCGGAGAGGAGTAAAAGTACATGGAAAATGGCAACATTGCATTTATTGCCGGCCATGCAAGACTTCCTGAAGGCATGGCGGCGCAAAGTGTGTTTAATACGTTGACAGTCACAGCAGAAGTAGACAGAAAGTATGGAGTGATACTTCAAGCCTCCTGTACTCTGGCGACAGAACATGGAAGGGAATATATTCATCATTTGTTAAGAGGATACAGTCTCAAGGACAGTGTAGAAATTATACTAAAAGCGGTGGAAACCCACTATCATGGAAAAGCAAAGAACGCAATTTTAGCAGCCATTAAAGATTTACATATTCAGTTTCATACACACTTTCTAAGAAATAAGTGAACAAGTCTGAACATTGACATAATTTAAAAAGGAGTATACAGTATTAGGTGGATACTCCTTCTCTTCTAGTCAGGCAGCCCCTGACAGGGCCAGAGAAGGGAAAGGCAAAATTTTTTGAATCATACTGAGTAGCCTATGATTCTTCAGAAGCGTGAAGAGCATTTACAAATAGGTTATAGCCAGTCACCCCGCCTGAAAAGGGAGAAGACTGGCTTTTTTGCATTTTAATCAGGGAATAGGAGGAAGCTAATGTACGATTATGCGATTATAGGTGGTGGAATTGTTGGCCTTTCTGTAGGGCACTCCCTAACAAAAAGGTTCCCTGGGGCCTCCATTTTAATGATTGAAAAAGAAGAAAGCTGGGCCTCTCACCAAACTGGACATAACAGTGGTGTTATTCACTCTGGAATTTATTACAAACCGGGAAGCTACAAAGCAAGGTTCGCAAAGGCGGGCAATCAATCGATGGTAGAGTTTTGCCAAGAGCATAACATTGACCATGATGTCTGCGGAAAGGTTATTGTTGCCACTAATGACCAGGAGCTGCCACGTTTAGATAACCTCTACAAACGTGGGTTGGAGAACGGCTTAAACATTAGAAAAATAAGCAGGGAAGAGCTGAAGGAAAAGGAACCTAACGTGAACGGCCTTGCGGCGATTCATGTTCCTTCAGCAGGAATTGTTAATTTCAAGCAGGTCAGTGAGACTTTTGCTTCGCTGATTGAAAAGGGCGGAGGGACAATGCTTCTTAATACTGAGGTTCAAAATATTACAGAAGAGGAGTCCCAGGTAACCATAGAGACACAGCACAGCACCTATCAAGCCAAAACGTTAATTAATTGTGCCGGCCTTCACAGTGATCGAATAGCAAGAAAAACGGGCTATCATACAGACATGAAAGTGATCCCGTTTCGAGGAGAGTATTATACTCTTAAAGAGGAAAAAAGGGACTTGTTAAAAATCTTGTCTATCCTGTGCCTAACCCAGACTTCCCATTTCTAGGAGTCCACTTTACCAGAATGATAGATGGAGAAGTAGAAGCGGGACCCAATGCAGTTCTTAGCTTTAAACGAGAAGGATACAGAAAGACTGACTTTTTACTTAAAGATTTCATGGAAGTCATGGGGTACAGCGGCTTTTGGAAACTGGCAAGAAATTATGTAAAAGAAGGATCAGAAGAAATGATTCGCTCATTCAGCAAAGCTAAGTTTGTGGAAAGCCTCCAAAAGCTGATTCCTGAAATAACCGGAGATGACTTGGAGCCTGCACCGGCTGGAGTAAGAGCACAAGCTTTAAAGGCAGATGGAAGCCTTGTCGATGATTTTCATATTGTGACTGGGAAAAACAGCTTTCACATTTGTAACGCTCCTTCACCAGCAGCCACAGCTTCCATCCAAATCGGTGAAGAAGTGACAAGGTTGATAGGCATGAAGAAAGAAAATGCTCTCACCAGTCAATCATAATAAGTGATAGAATATTTTGAATATATGTTGACAATAGGCTTAAGCTGTTTTACACTGTAATCAGTTACCCACTCACCTTCTCAGGGTAGAACCTGAAGAATCGTGAATGAAGGAATACGCGAATTCACCTATATAACTCTTCAGCTGTTTAGTTACTATGACTCTATTTCCGTAGAGCATGACCAGTAATCTAAAGCCAGTTGTACTGTGCAACCCCACAGTATAGCTGGCTTTTTATGTTTAATTTCAGAGGAGGAATGAACCATGAGTATGCTTGAACAGGATGTAAAAAGAGATTTTGTAAAGGAAGAGAACACGTTTCGAGTAAGGAAGCATCCGCAAAGCAACCGACTGTATCATATTGAAATCAGTGATGCTGTGATAAGACAATTCTTTTCCGAGCTAAAGGATATGAGCACAGAAAGACTGGAATATGTGCCTTACAACCGATTTATCGCAGCGGCAAAGCTTGAAGAAATTGCAGGGACCTCTTTTTCCCAAACGATTAACAGTATTCTCCATGACCGGGCATCAGGAGGATTTACGATTGGGGTGAAAGAACAAACGAATGACATAGGTGAATATATCCTATTCTCTACTGCTTTAAGTCATTTAATAGGAGAGCCCAACTTCGATGCTATGTCAGGAAAGTACTATGCAAGGTTTACAGTGAAGGATACTGATAACAGTGATTCTTATTTAAGGCAGGCTTATAGGCGGTTTACCTTGCACACTGACGGGACATTTGTAGATGAGCCAACTGACTGGCTGCTAATGATGAAAATGGCTGAAGAACATGCGTTGGTGGAGAATCAAGGCTTCTGCACCTGGATGATTGGAAGGAGCTTGATCGTTTTACTAAAGATCCTTTAGCTTCTTATGAATTTACTTACAAAGCTCCTGCAAGTAAAAATGTACAAGAAGAAGTAAAGCGCAAAACCTTCTTCCTGAAAAATAACAACCCATGCATTTGCTTTATCGACCAATTTGCTTATCCTGAATCTATTCAACAGGCGAAGTATTTACGAGATCTTTCTTCTTCTATGGAGGAAGATGAAAATGTCATTGAGTTAAAACTTCCAACAGGGAATCTGGTTATGCTGAATAATTTATTCTGGCTGCATGGCAGAGCTGCTTTTGAGAAAAATGTTCAGCTTCACAGAGAGCTGCTTCGCCAGCGAGGCCGGTTCTTAAAGTAAGTAAATACTGAAGGAAAGCATGCTGGAAGCTTCTGGTATGCTTTTATTTATGGCTCTGTAACAGATAAAGGGATATGTTTTATGGCAGAATCTGCAGGTGCCACACCAGCGTTGTCTCATCTCACCGGGAATGCGAGAGAAAGGCTGGGATGGATTGTCCACTTGAGCCTTTGGGTTCAAAGCAGAGAACGCCAGACGAAGATTTTACAAAGATAGATAAAAGGAAATGGTTTCTCCCATATAGAAGAAAGGTAAATGACATTTTTAGTCGTAAGGAGGATGCTATGAATATTGCAGTAGTTGGGGCAGGAGCTATTGGAAGTTATCTTGGCGGCATGTTGAGCAATGAAAGCATGAACGTTTCATTGATTGCCAGAGGAGAACATCTTAAGCAAATGAAGAAAAATGGTCTGACTTTAAAAACAAACAACCACGAAAAAACCATAAAAGCAACGTTTACTGATTCTATGGATGCCATAAAAGGGGCAGACCTTATTTTGTTTACGGTTAAATCACCGGATACGTTAAAGACAGCCAGGGAAATGATGCCTTTTGTCAAAAAGGAAGCATCAATCCTAACCTTTCAAAATGGAGTGAGCAACGAAGAAGTGTTAGCTGATCTTTATGGAGAGAAGCAGGTGTTATCTGGTGCTGCACATATTTCTGCTCAGGTAGCCGCCCCAGGCGCAGTGAAACAAGAAGGAAACCATTTATTTTTTATTGGAAGCCTATCAGATGATAACTGCCAAAAGGCAAAAGAGGTTGTACAGTTGTTTGAAAACAGCGGGATCAATGCAAGGTCAAGCGACCGCATCATTGAAAGAAAATGGCGAAGTCTCTTTGGAATGTCACTTTTAATCCTCTGTCTGCTGTAACTGGAGCTGCTGTAGGCGAGATATTAGATTCTCCTGAATTAAATAAAACAGCAGAGCTTGTATTAAAGGAAATCGTAGAAGTAGCAAAGAAAGCAAATATTAAAGTGACTAAAAAAGCAATAGACCAAGTTTTCTCTGATGCCGCCTTAGTACGACATCACAAAACCTCTATGCTTCAGGATAGAGAAAAGGGAAAGCCCATGGAGGTTGAAGCATTATGCGGATATTTCGTTAAAAAGGCAAGAAGGTTAGAAGTGGATACGCCTGTTTTGGAAACGCTTTACTCTTTATTGACCTTTATAGATGTAAGGAAAGGCTGATGGCTCCCATGAGTATATTACATTTCCCGTTTGCTTCATTCACTACTGATCACGAAACTACCATACAGTCCTTAAACGATGCTGCATTTGAACTTTTCCAGGGGAAAGTCGCAGCGGGTGACAAAGCTGATTCTGTCTTTTCTGATTTTCGCACGGACCAAGAAACATTTTTAGGGAAACTGCAAGACCGATGTTTTCTATTTTTTATGCGAAAAACAAACGATCCTTCTAGTCATGGTATTTTCAACTATATAGCAGTGCAAGGGGAAGAATACGCTGGAATGAAGGAGAAGATTAAGGAACTTAATAAGTCAAACCGTGAGCTCGATGCCATCATTGAAAGCTCCTATGATGGGATATACATCACAGATCATGAAGGAAATACATTAAAAACAAATTCAGCCATAGAAAGAATATCAGGCATCCCCAAGCATTACTACATAGGAAAAAACGTCCATGATCTTATGAAAAGAGGGATATTAAAAGAATCTGTCACAACAAAAGTATTGAAAGCAAAAAAAACGGTGAATGTCGTTCAAAAGAATTTTAATCAGAAAAAAACGGTAATGACGGGCAGCCCTATTTTTAATGAAAATGGGGAAATTGAGAAAATTGTAACCAACATTCGAGACTTGTCAGAACTAAATGAGCTGCATGAACAACTAAACGAAGTACAGCAATTAAATAAAAAATACGAACAGCAGCTTGAAAGACTTAAAGCCTATACAAAGGAAGATCCTGAGGTGGTAATTAAAAGCGAAAAGATGCTGGACCTTTTTAACACCGCAGAAAGATTAGCTCAGGTAGATACGACGGTGCTGATTTTAGGAGAAACAGGTGTAGGGAAAGATGTATTAGCCAGGCACTTGTATCGCGTGAGCAATCGCTATGACAGTGGAAACTTTATTAAAATTAATTGCGGTGCTCTTCCTAAAGATCTATTAGAATCTGAATTATTTGGATATGAGGCCGGGGCCTTTTCAGGAGCCAGCCGCTCAGGAAAACCAGGGTTGTTTGAAATGGCAGATAGAGGTTTTTTATTTATGGATGAAGTAGGAGAAATGCCCGAACCGCTGCAGGTGAAGTTTCTCAGGGTACTTCAAGAAAAGGAGATTCAGCGAATCGGTGGAACAAAAACAAAAAAAGTAGATGTCAGAGTAATCGCAGCCACAAATAAGGATTTAAAAAAGATGGTAAAGGAAGGGACGTTCCGAGAAGATCTATATTACCGTCTGCACGTAGTGCCGGTTTTTGTGCCGCCACTCAGGGAGCGAAAAGAAGATATTCTGCCTTTGGTGCAGTCCTTAGTTAATAAGTACAATAAAAAATATGAAATGAATAAAACAGCAGACCGTACATTAACAGAATTTTTCCTAAGGTATCACTGGCCTGGGAACGTCAGAGAATTATCTAATCTGGTTGAACGTATGATGATAACCTGCCCCGCAAAGAGTTTATCCTTTGGCGACCTTCCAGACGAATATAAAGAAGGATATGAATACGTCCCCGAGAGTACATTACTCCCTTTAAAGAAAAGTGTGGAAGAAGCAGAAAAAAAGGTATTATCTACAGCGGTAAAAAAATGGTCTACAACTTATGAAATTGCAGAACACCTGGAAACCAGCCAGGCAACAGTTGTAAGAAAACTGAAAAAATATGGCCTTTCTATTGATACGGAAACTCTGTAATTCAATTTTGGTTCATAATACAAAAATGAATTACAGAAAATAGAGTGAATTCAGAAAATAATTCAAAAATGAATCTTTGTATTTTACCTGAAATATGAAAGCGCTGTTATATAGCGCTTTTTTATTTGGCACGAATCTTGCTTATATATAAGGTGTATGAAAAAGAAGATAAGGAGCGTGTCAAAATGGTAGCTACAGCTAGCGAAGTGTCTCAAATGAAAACGATGATTCGAAACTTTGTGGAAAATGAAGTAGAACCTTATGCTCAGCAAATAGAAGAAGAAGATAAAATACCTCAGCATCTTGTAGAGAAAGCGAAAGAATTAGGGCTTTTTGGCCTCAGCATTCCAGAAGAGTACGGGGGAATCGGCTTGATACATGCGGGAAGGCCGTAGTGCTAGAGCAGTTAGGCAGAACACATAATGGATATGTTTCGTTAATTAGCGCACATACAGGAATCGGCAGCACGGGTTTAGTAAGGCTGGGATCAGACCACCTTAAACAAAAATATCTTCCGGATATGGCATCAGGTAATTTAATAGGAGCGTTTGCCTTGTCAGAACCGGGAGCCGGATCTGATGCAACAAACTTATCCACCAGGGCAGAAAAGGCAGGGGATAAATGGATACTAAATGGAATGAAACATTTTATAACCAATGGTCCCATTGCAGATATTATCACAGTGTTTGCTGTAACTGATAAGGAAAAAGGAGCCAAAGGCGGCATTACCGCATTTTTAGTTGAAAAAGATTTCCCGGGGTTTAGCGTGGGAGCGGAAGATAAAAAAATGGGTCTTAGAGGTTCTTACACTTCACAGATCATATTTGAAGACTGTGTGGTGCCAGAGGAGAATGTGATTGGTGAAGTAGGAATGGGATATGTTTCCGCGTTAACAATTCTGGGCGAAGGCAGGGTAGGCCTGGCTGCACGAGCTGTAGGCTCTTCAGAGAAGCTGATTGAAATGTCAGCTGAATATGCCTTAGAGCGAGTACAGTTTGGAAAGCCTATAGCAGATAACCAAGGAATTCAATGGATGCTTGCAGATATGGCTACAGAAACAGAAGCTGCCAAGCAATTAACAATGAATGCGGCAAGGTTGATTGATGAAGGTAAAAAAGCAATCAAAGAAGCATCAATGGCAAAAATGTACGCTTCAGAGGTATTTAACAAAGTAGCAGATAAAGCAGTTCAAATTCATGGCGGTATGGGTTACATCGCTGAGTATCCAGTGGAAAGATTTTACCGGGATGCCCGAATTACAAAGATTTATGAAGGAACAAATGAGATTCAGAGAATAATAGTCGCCAAGCACATTCTAAATGAAGCAAAAAAATAAGGAGGAAGAAGATTGAAAAAACGTTGGCATGCTTTTTATCCTGAGGATATACCTGAAGAAATTGAAATACCTTCTATTAGCCTCTATGAACTCTTAGACAGGTCAGCGAAGGATTATCCGGAACAAGCGGCGATAATTGATGACAATCAAACAATTTCCTATCAGGAGTTTAAGGAAAAGGTAGATTGTCTTGCTGCTTCGTTATCTCAGCTTGGGTTTAAAAAAGGAGACCGGGCTGCACTGATGTTTCCTAACTCAGCTGAATATTGTGTTTGTTATTATGCAGTCCTTCGATTAGGAGGTATTGTGGTTCAGGTTAACCCGATGTATCAAATAGGGGAGCTGGAGTATTTATTAGAAAATTCACGGTCTTCCTGGTTTTTTAGTAACTACGTTCAGCGAGGGAAAATGTCAGAGATAAAAATCTCACAGATTACTAAAAATATTTATACCGTAAACGAATGAAAAAGACACTTTAGGTGAAGATGAATACAGCCTGTATGACTTGATAGAAAGGGGCCATTCTAAGGAGGTTCCTGAAGTATCTATTGCACCGAAAAAAGATTTAGCTGTCCTTCAATATACTGGAGGAACGACTGGAAAAAGCAAGGGTGTGATGCTCACTCACTTCAATTTAGTAGCGAACGTGTATCAAAGCTTCATTTTTACTACAAACGGTTTAAAGCGTCCCGGGGAGAGAGTGTTTGGCGGTGTCACCATTTTTTCACGTGTACGGTATGACTAGTTGTTTAAATCTTGGAGTGATGAGGGCCGCTGCAATTATTTGTATGAAACGGTTTGATATCGATCATTTTATTGACATTATGAAAGAGCATAAACCCACCCTGTTTTCCGGTGTTCCTACCATGTATATTGCGATCATCAATCATCCTGAGGCATCACCGGAAATCTTACGTTCATTAAAGAGATGTATTTCAGGGTCTGCCCCAATGCCTGTTGAGTTAATGAGAGAGTTTGAGGAGAAAACCAATTCACCAATCATAGAAGGATACGGGTTATCAGAATGTTCACCAGTGTCTCATCGGAATCCAGTAGGGGACCATCGAAAGCCAGGAAGCATTGGAATCCCGCTGCCTAACACTGAAGCGAAGGTTGTGGAGCAGCATAATGGAGAGGAAGAAGTACCTGTTGGAGAAGTGGGAGAACTCGTGATAAAGGGACCCCAAGTCATGAAAGGCTACTGGAATAATGAGGAAGAAACGTCTCTTGCCCTTCGTAATGGCTGGTTGTATACGGGTGATTTGGCCACCATGGATTCAGAGGGATACTTCTATATTGTTGGAAGGAAAAAAGATTTAATTATCGCGAGCGGCTACAATATTTATCCAGCAGAAGTTGAGGAAGTTTTATATGAACACCCTGCGATCAAGGAAGTATGTGTGTTTGGCGTACCGAGCTCATACAGAGGGGAAACCGTAAAAGCTGTGATTGTACCGAGGGATAACATGAGCCTGGTGAAGAGGAGATTATCGAATGGTGTTCAACGAGACTGGCACGCTACAAAATTCCAAAGGAAATTGCCTTTCGCAGCGAACTTCCTAAAACTACGGTCGGGAAAGTGTTAAGAAGAAAACTAGTAGATGAAGAGATTACCAAGAGCAAGGAACAGATGAATAACCCTTAAGAAGAACTAAAAAAATGGAGGGCTGCAACGATGAGTGTTGACCAAATAAAAGAAATCAGTGTCATAGGTTCCGGAGCGATGGGTTCTCAAATTGCAATGGTAGCTGCACTATCTGGATTCGACGTTAAGCTGCAGGACATTAATGAAGAGAGCCTGGGGAAAGCCGAAAAAGAGCTGCGGTTCCGGTTAAATAAAAGGGCAGAAAAAGGCAAGGTTTCTAAGAAGGAAGTTGAGGAGGCTTTTTCCCGTTTAACCTTTTTATCTTCCCTGGAGGATGCTGTAAATAACAGTGATTTTGTTATTGAAGCAATTATTGAAAACGTTGAAGTGAAAAAAGAACTTTTCGAAAAGCTGGACAAGCTTGCTCCTCCACATGCCATTTTATCGACAAACAGCTCTACGATTGTCAGTTCTAAAGTTGCCCATCATACTAATCGGCCAGAAAAAGTTTGCAACTTTCACTTTTTTAATCCGGCATTGGTCATGGAAATGGTCGAAGTGGTTCAAGGTCCTCATACGTCAGAAGAAACATCTCAAACCGCTTTTGAATTAGCGAAGAAATTAAATAAAACACCTATTCTTTTGAAAAAAGAAATATCAGGATTTGTGGCGAACCGTATCCTTGGAAAGGTAATGAATGAAGCATTTATCTGTATGAAAATGAAATCGCGACAGCAGAAGAGATCGACCTTGCCTGTACAAAGGCATTAAACCATCCAATTGGTCCCTTTGCATTAATTGATTTAACGGGATTAGATGTTCATTATAGCGTGAGAGAGCAACGATATAAGGAATCTGGCAATGAAGAAGATAAACCCTCACAGATTATTATAGATAAAGTTAACAAAGGAGAGCTAGGGAGGAAGACTGGCAAAGGATTCTATTCTTATAGATGAAATATTCAAAACTTTCAAAATGAAATCAGGAGGTACAAATGACTTTTCAACACATTTTAGTCGAAAAAGAAGAACAGCTTGCGTTACTCACGATTAACAGGCCGGAAGTTAGAAATGCGATTAATAAAGAAACGTTAGATGAAATTGTTACTTCACTGGAAAGCATAAAAAACGATGATCAAATCAGATGTGTTATTTTTACCGGGCAGGGAGAAAAATCATTCGCTGCAGGCGCAGATATATCCCAGCTAACAAAGAAAACAGCTTCAGATGCCTTAACAAACAATGGCATGCAGCAGGTTTATGATTACATTGAAAGCTATGAAAAACCAACGATCGCCATGGTAAATGGGTATGCTCTTGGAGGCGGATGTGAGCTTGCAATGGCATGTGATATTAGGGTGGCTTCTACTGCAGCTAAATTTGGATTACCTGAGCTTAACCTTTCAATTATCCCCGGAGCAGGAGGTACACAACGGCTGTCAAGACTTGTTGGAAAAGGGAAGGCAATGGAATGGATTCTTACTGGAAAAATCATTTCCAGCGAGGAAGCCATGCAATTTGGATTAGTAAGTGACACCACATCTCCTCAGGAACTGTTTGAGAAGACAAAGTCCATTGCTGACCAGATCCTCGCCAAGGGGCCATTGGCAGTGAAGCTGGCCAAGCTATCCGTTCACTCAGGTTATGAAACGGACATGAAAACGGGATTGATGATTGAAAAGCTCTCACAGGCAATCTTGTTTAACTCGGATGACAAGAAAGAAGGGACCACAGCGTTTTTAGAAAAAAGAAAACCAGAATTTAAAGGTGTATAAGGAGGAGATCCTATGTCCGGTTCGTCGCAGACCCTAAGACAACGCTTTGAAACGAGTCCTTTCTTTTCTCATTTAGGTTTTGAAATATTGGACGCTGGAAAAGACGTCATTTTATTAAAACTGCCAATAAAAAAATATTTGTTAAACACGAACCAGACTGTGCATGGCGGTGTCTACGCTACGATGCTTGATAACATTATGAGCCTGGCAGTGCGGCAGGCTGTGGAGAAAGATATTGTGACCGTTAACATGAATATTAATTTTTTAGCCCCGGTCAAAGAAGGAGATATCGTGGCATCTGCAAAGATTCTTCATCAGGGGTACCGGATTGTAACGTGTGAGAGTGAGATGTACAGCCATGAAGATGTACTGCTGGCAAAAGGCACAGGGACATTTAAAAGTGAAAAAATCTACATAAGGAGGTAAACAAGATGAATGTATTTGTAATCATGAAAAGAACCTTTGACACTGAGGAAAAAATAGTAATTAAAAATGGAATGATCGATGATGACGGAGTTGAATTTATTATAAACTTACGATGAATATGCGATCGAGGAGGCTATACAGCTTCGAGACAAGCATGGTGGAGAGGTAACAGTAATCACAGCGGGCGATGAAGATGCTGAAAAGGAACTTAGAACGGCTCTCGCCATGGGAGCGGACAAGGCGGTTTTACTAGATACAGAGGATGTAGATGAGGAAATCGACCACTTCACCATTTCTGAAATCTTAACAGCCTATCTAAAAGACAAGGAAGCAGATATTATTTTAAGCGGGAATGTGGCGGTAGATGATGGGGCAGGACAGGTTGGTCCCCGTATTGCTGAAAGACTGGGCATCAACCAATTAACTACGATCACAAAGCTTGACGTTGAGGGACAAGCAGTGACAGCAGAAAGGGATGTTGAAGGGGATATTGAAATTGTTGAAACCTCTCTCCCATTGCTTGTTACTTGTCAGCAAGGGTTAAATGAACCAAGGTATCCTTCCTTGCCAGGGATTATGAAAGCGAAGAAAAAACCATTAGAAACATTGGATCTGGATGATTTAGATCTTGAGGAAGAGGATGTAGAAGCTAAGACTTCCACGACAGGAAGGTTTTTACCCCCGGAAAAAGGAGAGGGCAAAATCCTGGAGGGAGAAATTGAAAATCAAGTTCAAGAGCTTGTAAAGCACTTGAGAGAAGAAGCAAAAGTTATTTAATGGAGGGATTAACTATGAAAAAATACTAGTATTGGGTGAGATCCGTGATGGAGAGCTTCGTAATGTTTCCCTTGAGGCAGTCGCAGCAGCACGGAAGGCCGTGAACGATGGCGAGGTCGTTGGTATTCTTTTTGGGAACAAGGCTAGCGAGTTTGCCAGTGAAATGATCAAGCACGGAGTGGATCGTATGATTGTTTCCGAGCAGGAGGAACTTGAACAATATACCACAGATGCTTACAAACAAGCGTGTCTTCAATTACTTGAAGATGAAAAGCCAGATGGAATGCTATTATGCCATACTTCCTCAGGAAAAGACCTGGCTCCTCGAATAGCCGCCGCCTTAAAAACAGGTCTGGTTTCCGATGTGACTGATATTGAAGGTGAAGGGGAGGATCTCGTCTTTACCCGTCCTATCTATTCAGGAAAAGCGTTTGAACAGAAGAGCATGAAAAGCGAATTGATGCTGGCCACCATTCGTCCTAACAACATTCCCGCTTTGAAGAAAGACGAATCCAGAGAGGGAGATGTCTCTTCTGTTACTTTCGACATCAAAGACTTGCGGACAGTTATCAAAGATGTTGTAAAGAAAACAAGCGGCGGCATTGATCTCTCGGAAGCGAAGGTGATTGTTGCTGGCGGCAGGGGAGTAAAGAGTGAAGAGGGATTTAAGCCTTTAGAAGAGCTTGCTGAGGTATTAGGCGGTGCGGTAGGTGCTTCAAGAGGAGCATGTGATGCTGAATACTGCGATTATTCTTTACAAATTGGCCAGACAGGCAAGGTTGTAACACCTGATTTATATATCGCAGCAGGGTTATCGGGCGCAATACAGCATCTGGCAGGGATGTCCAGCTCTAAAATTATTGTAGCAATTAACAAGGATCCGGAAGCCCCTATATTTGAAGTAGCTGATTATGGAATCGTAGGGGATTTATTTGAAGTGATTCCGCTGCTCACAGAGCAATTCAAGAAGGAATTAATGGCACAAGCTTAATTGGAGGTAGGCTAATGAAACAAATTGGAGTGGTGGGAGCAGGGACGATGGGAAGAGGAATATGCTATGAAGCTGCTCTCGCCGGCTTTCATACAGTTCTTCATGATGTAGACTCATCTTCCTTGGAAAACGCTCGAACCTACATTGAGGAGCTTTTCGAGAAAAATATAAAGAAAAACTATATATCTGCTAACCAGGCTGCTGAGTCCCTTGAGAGGATTTCTTATACCACTTCACTAGATGAAGCCGGCTCTGAGGCAGACATGGTCATAGAAGCTGTCCTTGAAATTATGGAGCTTAAAACAGAAATTTTTCAGCAGCTTGATGAGATTACACCCAGCCATACAGTATTAGCAACCAACACTTCAACCATGAGCCCTACAGAGATTGGAGCACAAACCAGGCGGCCTGATCGCTGCGTAGCCATGCATTTTTTTAACCCGGTGCATAGAATGAAGCTTATTGAAGTGGTCCGCGGCCTGGAAACGTCGCAGGAGACAGTAGACAAGGTATTTGAAGCAGGGAGACATATGAAGAAAGAATGCGTTACTATAAACGAGTTTCCTGGCTTTGCTGTCAGCAGGATGAACTGCTTAATTGGAAATGAAGCAATGAATATGGTCATGGAGGGGGTGGCCACTCCAGAAGATATAGATAAATCTATGAAACTAGGATTAAACCACCCTATGGGCCCGTTAGAGCTGGCAGATTTAGTAGGATTAGATACACGCCTGCGCAATATGGAGTATTTATACAAAACACTGGGAGAGAAATATCGCCCTTGCCCCCTATTAGTAAAATATGTTAAAGCAGGAAGGCTTGGAAGAAAGACGGGAAGAGGGTTTTATCAATATTCCTGAGGAGTGGTCACACATGAACTTTCAGCTGGATGAAGATCTTATATTGCTTAAAAAAAATATTAGAGATTTTGTTGCAAATGAAGTTGACCCTTTATCTATGCAAATAGAAGAGGATGACCAAATTCCGGAAATAATCGTGGAAAAGTCTAAAGACATAGGATTGTTTGGACTAAGTATTCCAGAAGAATACGGCGGATTAGGAATCGGAATGATAGGCAAGTGCGCTTTATATGAAGAGATCGGGAAAACTCACAACGGCTATACTACGTTAATCGGTGCCCACTCAGGGATTGGATCGGTTGGAATCGTAGAGATGGGAAATGAAGAACAAAAACAGAAATATTTGCCTGACATGGCATCCGGGGAAAAAATCGGCGCTTTTGCATTAACGGAGCCTCTGCCGGCTCCCACGCTACCAACTTAAAAACTACGGCAGTCAAAAAGGGAGATAAATATATTTTAAATGGCACAAAGCATTATATAACGAATGCCCCCATTGCAGATGTTTTCACTGTCATGGCTGTCACGGATGCATCCAAAGGACCTAAAGGGATAACATCTTTTATTGTAGAAAAAGATTTCCCTGGCTTTAAGGTTGGCGCAATTGAGAAAAAGATGGGACTAAAAGGCTCTCAGTCTGCTGAAATATTTTTTGAAGACTGCGAGGTGCCGGAGGAAAACGTTCTTGGAGAAGAAGGACAGGGGTATGTAAACGCATTAAAGATTCTAGCTAATGGACGGGCCGGTCTGGCGGCACGCAACCTTGGTTCTTGTCAAAAGCTGTTGGATATGTGCATGTCATTTTCTGAAGAAAGAGAACAGTTTAAGGTCCCTATCATTGAGCATCAGGCAGTGGCTCATATGATAGCGGAAATGGCAATGGATATCGAGGCGCTACGGTCGTTTACGTATCGCATTGCCTGGATGGTAGAAGAAGGACAAAAAGTAATTAAAGAAGCTGCCATGCTCAAGCTTTTTGGCTCCGAAGTATATCACAGGGTGGCAGATAAAGCTGTTCAGGTGCATGGGGGCATTGGATACATTCAAGAATATCCCATTGAAAGGTTCTACAGGGATGCCAGGATAACAAGAATCTATGAAGGAACCTCTGAAATTCAAAAAAATATTATTTCAGGTCAATTGAGAAAGGAATATCAGCGGTGACTCGGAAAAAGGACGAAAAACTGACAAAGGAAGAGGAGGGGTACGAATGAGAGAAGAAGAAATTGTAATAGTCAGTGCAGTGAGGACGGCAATCGGCAGGTACGGAGGTACTCTAAAAGATAGTAATTCTGGTTATTTAGCTTCTGCGGTGATTCAAGAAGCGATTAGCCGAGCGGAGCTCTCTCCTGAACAAGTGGATGAAGTCATTTTGGGAGAAGTTCGGCAAACAACTAAATCTTCCAACGTAGCTAGAGTAGCGGCTTTAAGAGCCGGACTTCCTGCGGAAACGCCGGGTTATACAATTAATAGATTGTGTGCCTCCTCATTGCAGGCAGTGGCTTCCGGGGCTCAGCAAATTTTGACAGGGCAGGGAGATATTATTGTTGCCGGGGGAACTGAAAATATGAGCGATGCTCCTCATTACTTAAGAAATGCCCGATTTGGCGGAACACCCAAACTAGTTGATTCCAATACAGAAAATGGCCAGCAGCCAATGGAAATATACGGTGAAGAACTAGGGATGGGAAAAACCGCTGAAAATGTCGCAGAAAGATACAACATTTTACGAGAAGATCAGGATGCTTTTGCATTGCAAAGTCAGGAAAAGGCTAAAAATGCTCAAGAAGCAGGTATTTTTGACGAAGAAATTGTACCGGTCAGTGTCCGCGAAAAAAAAGAAACAAAGCTCTTCACTGTAGATGAACATCCGCGGCCCTCTACGACGATTGACAAATTGAAAAACCTAAAGCCTGCTTTTAAAAAAGATGGAACTGTCACTGCCGGCAATGCTTGCGGAAGGAATGACGGTGCAGCGGCCCTTCTGCTAATGAGCCGTTCTAAAGCCCAAGAGCTTGGCATAAAGCCGATGGCTAAAATAACCGGCTGGAGTGTGGCCGGGGTAGATCCTGAGGTAATGGGCGTCGGACCGATTCCAGCGGTACAAAAACTTCTGAAACAGACCGGGGAAAGTCTGAATAACATTGGGAGGATTGAACTTAATGAAGCATTTGCCTCTCAAGCATTAGCTGTCATTCGAGAGCTGTCACTGCCGGCTGAAAAGGTTAATGTGAACGGTGGAGCAATTGCCCTTGGTCATCCGTTAGGAGCGACAGGAGCGAGAATTCTGACTACCTTGCTATATGAATTAAAGCGGAGTGAAGAGAAAAAAGGAATAGCTACTTTATGTGTTGGCGGCGGCCAGGGCATGGCAATGATGGTTGAGACAATTTGACCACATTTATGACAGCGTTTTCAAAGAGTTAACGCTATTATAGCTTAATGAAAAAGGGTATTCAGGCTGCCAGTCTCGTGGAGGGGATTTCATTAGTCCCCAATCAAAGGGGGATTTTTCATGAAGACTAATGAAACTGAAAAGATTGATTTAAGAGTTGATGAGGAGGAACGAAGTAACCTGGAGGAGGTACTTGACCAGGAAAACGGCTGGTCACGTGCCTATCGTACCTGGCGGCTTTTCCTTTCTGCTATTTGTATAGGACTGGCTTTTTACATTCTGTATTCTGCTGCTTTTGGCGGTATGCCTGCGTGGCAGCATAGAGCGGTATTTACTTCCCTTGCCCTTTTCCTCTGTTTTAGTTTTGTTCCTTATAAAAAGGGACGAAATAGATTACATCCTGTGTTTGACCTCGTTCCATTAATATTGTCTGCAGCCTTGGTCGCATTTACGTTCCTTGCTTACCCGGAGGTGTCAATGCGCGGAGGGAACGTCTTACCAATGGACATCGCTGCAGGAACTCTAATGATGGCTTTAATTATCGAAGGTGTTAGAAGAACTGTAGGAATTGCTATGGCCTCACTCACTTTGTTTTTCATTATCTATGTGTTTGCAGGTCCTTATTTTCCCGGTCTGGCTGGTCATCCAGGGTATAGCTTTAACCGACTAATTGACACGATGTTTATTTCTACAAACGGAATTTTTTCAGACCCGATTTACATTGCTTCTACTGTCTTAATTTTGTTCCTGCTTTTTGCATCCATCTTATTGCGGACGGGAGCTGGACAATTCTTTATTGATTTTGCTTTCTCTCTCACCGGAAGGTTGCGTGGCGGCCCTGCTCTTGCTTCAGTTCTTTCAAGTGGAATGATGGGGACAATTACAGGAAACGGGGTAGCAAATGCCACCATGACGGGACCATTTACGATCCCTCTTATGCGGAAAGTAGGATATTCAAGAAACTTCTCAGGCGGTGTTGAGGCAGTAGCATCGCAGGGCGGGCAGATTATGCCGCCAATAATGGGCGCGGCTGCTTTTATTATGGCAGAGTACACAGGA
This sequence comes from Thalassobacillus sp. C254, assembly GCF_001310615.1. Classification (NCBI taxonomy): domain Bacteria; kingdom Bacillati; phylum Bacillota; class Bacilli; order Caryophanales; family Bacillaceae; genus Thalassobacillus; species Thalassobacillus sp. C254. The sequence goes on from NZ_BAXQ01000008.1 coordinate 124,586, forward strand.
ATTCCTTTTATACAAATTGCTGCTTATGCTCTGATTCCTGCTCTCCTGTACTTCTTCATGGCGAGCTTAATGATTTATTTACAAGCACGAAAGCAGGGGCTTGAAGGTTTGCCGAAGACAAAGCTTCCAAACTTTTGGGAAGTCATCTTTAAAAGAGGATATTTAATGCTCCCTCTTATCCTCATTGTGGTTATGATGATCCAAGGTTACAGTCCTATGAGGGCAGGAATGTGGGCAATCGTGTCCTTGTGTTTAATAAGCTTACTCAGAAAAGAGACACGGTTATCATTTGTCAAATTTCTTGGTGCCATTGAACAAGGTATAAAAAACTCCATTTCAACGATTATGGCCTGTGCAGGAGCTGGTATTATCACCGGTGCGGTCATTATGACAGGGTTAGGAACAAGGTTTTCCCGACTCGCAGTTGATCTATCAGGTGGAGAACTGCTGCCACTGCTTCTGTTAATCATGGTGGCGTCTATTATTTTAGGTATGGGAATGCCCACCGTTTCTGCCTATGTTATTTTGGCAACAGTAGCTGTCGGTGGCTTAACACAAGTTGGTGTACCGGTAATTGCAGCTCACCTGTTTGTATTCTATTTTGGAATATTCTCAGGAATTACTCCTCCTGTGGCAATCACATCCTATATTACGGCGGGGATTGCAAGGGGAGAGCCGATGCGGACATCCTTTCAGTCAATGAGAATAGGGATTGCAGGATTTCTGCTTCCTTATATGTTTATTTACAACCCTACCCTTCTTTTGGAAGGAAGCACACCTACTATTATTTTAGGAGTAGGAACGGCAACGATAGGACTTGTTTCCTTTGCGTGTTTCATACAGGGTTATGCGGTTTCAGCAACTAATCTTTTGCAAAGAATCACATTCCTGGCAGCAGCCTCCTGCTTGTAGCCTTTGAACCGGTTACAGATGGACTTGGTATCCTTCTCTTTCTTGGAGTCTTTATGTACCAATGGATAAAAAATAAAATGAGCTTCGCTCGAAGTTCACAAGAAGGGAGCGGAAGAAATGGAAGATCTGAAAGGGAAAGTAGCACTGGTTAGCGGTGGTGCAAGGGGCCTTGGATTCGAAATTGCTCTTACTCTGGCAGAAGCAGGCTGTACGGTATGCGTATGCTCCAGGCGCATTGAGGTTGAAGGCCGTGCTGTACAAGTCTTAAAAGAAACAGGTCAGGAAGTCTATGCCGAACCCTGTGACGTCACCCAAAAGGACCAGATTGAACATTTCGTTCAGAATATTTTAAATAAATACAAGCGGATAGATATCTTAGTGAACAACAGCGGAGCAACGTGGGGAGCCTCCGTTGAAGATATGCCGGAGGAGGCATGGGATAAAGTAATGAACGTAAATGTAAAAGGACCTTTTCTTCTTTCCCAGCGAGTAGGAAAGGTGATGAAAGAACAAGGTTACGGAAAAATTATTAACGTTGCCTCCGTAGCTGGATTAAAAGCAGAGCCTCCTGAAGTACTGGATGCCATAGGGTACAGTACAAGCAAAGCAGCTGTCATTCACTTTACCAAGGACCTTGCAAGAAAGTGGGCTTCTCATAATATTTACGTGAATGCCATTGCACCCGGATTCTTTAAGAGTGACATGACAAAAGGAATTCTTGAAGAAAAAGAAGAGCAAATAAAAAAAGGGATACCGCTGCGTCGCATTGGGGAGCCCCCTTTATTACGCGGACCCATTTTATTTTTAGCATCTTCAGCGAGTGATTTTGTAACAGGCCATACTCTCCCAGTCGATGGGGGTGCTCATCTATAAAATAGGCAGTAAAGAAAAGAGGATATTGTTTTGCCAAGTCTCAAAGAACGAGAGATAAATCGAGAGAAGCTTTTATCATTTACGCTATTTATCAATGTTCTCATCATGGTAATGAATACATCTATGTTTACCATCGCCGTACCTGAAATTCAATCAGATTTTCAACTCACAGCTTCATTGGCAGCCTGGATGGTCACCAGCTATTCTGTTTGTTTCGCGGTAGGCACACTTCTATATGGCCGCCTTACTGCTTTTTTTCCATCCCTTCCTTACTCACTATTGGTCTTGGGCTATTAGGTATTGGCTCTGTAGCAGGAATGCTTGGAGACAGCTATCCGGTCCTTGTGGCAGCACGCGTCATTCAGGCAGGAGGAACTTCGGCTATTTCAGCGCTTGGCATTGTAGTCGTGTCCCGTTATTTTCCGATAGGGGACAGAAACAAGGCAATTGCTATGATAGCCTCTGCCTCTGCCTTGGGATTTGGCCTGGGGCTTTATTAGGCGGGGTGATTAGTGATTATCTGGGCTGGCGATATTTGTTTACTGTAAGCTTACTTGGAGTTTTAACGATCCCTATTTATCGGCGCTATATTCCCTCTCGTGTAGAAAGGAATGGAAGCTTTGACATTACAGGCTTTCTATTATTCAGTATCTCTATTATTTCACTTTTGTTGGTTGTTTCTTCTGGTGTGCTTTGGTATTTGCTCGGGGCGTTATGCTTTCCTCTTTTCTTATTTCACATTAAAAGAAAACAGGATCCCTTTTTACCGCTGTCAATGCTTCAGGATCGTATTTATCAAAAGGCCCTGTTTTTAGCTTTTACCATTTTCTTTATTCACTTTTCTATTTTATTTGTGACTCCTTTGTTACTCGTTCACATACATGGTAAAAGTATTGCCGTTGTAGGCTGGATCGTATTTCTGGGGGCGCTGGCATCTACTATTGTTATGAAATTTTTGGGTGAACACGTGGAGAGAATCGGCTTGCCTAGGATTATTGGCTTAAGCACAGTGTGTATGCTGGCTGGGACGTTTCTCTTTTCAGGCTTTGGAGACCGTTACCCTTTACTGGTCACCCTCTTCTTTTTTGTTTCAAGCACAGGATTTTCCTGCGTCACCATGGGGATGTCCAATTTCATGACAAGATACTTGCATCCGGAACAGATGACATCGGGGTACGGAACGATACAGTTAATTCAGTTTTCTGGAGGAGCTTTTGGAGTGACACTGACAGGGAAGGTTCTGGAAATGCCTTTTGCTTCTGGTGCTTTGTGGAACGCCTTCTGGCAAGACGGCAGCCAGGCATACAGTAACGCTTATTCCCTGCTCTTCATTGCCGCATTTGCCGCGTTTGCTGTGTTTCTTCCTTTTTATATGCAAACTCATCAAATGAAATTAAATCATAAAAATACAGATTCATTCTCTAGAGAAAATCATGCCTATATGAACAAAAATAAGGTCTCTCGTTCACAGGCTCAAGATTGATTGATCACTTATAAAGAGGAGGGAAAGAATGATTGATCGGCCATGGTATAAACATTATCCGCCAGGGGTTGAAAAAGAGGTTTCTATCCCAACGGCGTCTTTGTCTTCTTTATTAAAAAAAGCTTTTAAAGAAAGGCCCACAAACACGGCTGTTATTGATGGGCCAGTGCGGTGGAGTTATCAGAAGTTGTACGAAAAAGTTCTTTCATTCTCTCATTCCCTTTCTGTAAAAGGGTTTAATCCGGGTGACCGGGCTTTGATAAAACTTTTTAATAGTAAAGAGTACATCGTCGCTTATTTTGCTGTCATAAGACTTGGAGGGACTGTGGTACAAGCGAATCCTCTTTATACGAGTGAGGAGTTAAGAGAGTTAATTAATGATTCAAAGGCCAGCTGGGCAATCAGCCATGCCGAACATGCTGACAAAATTCAGCGAGCGGATCGCAGGAATAGGCTTGGAGTAGTTCTTGTCTCTGCCGCTCAATCCAGCGATGATACAGAGTCTTTCGAAGCCATGATCAAAAATGGAAATCCTGCTCTGGCTCCTGAGCATGATATCAACCCTTACGAAGATGTGGCTGTGCTGCAATACACGGGAGGCACGACCGGCAAAAGCAAAGGAGTCATGCTCACCCATCAGAACATTTTCTCCAATGTCTATCAAAACTATCATTTTACTGTGAAAGATATTAGTGAAGAGGGGGAGAAACTGCTGGGTGTATCACCTTTTTACCACGTCTATGGAATGAGTGCTGTCATGCTCCTGGCTGTATTCAGGGGTTCCACCGTAATTTGTATTTCCCGCTTTGACCCAAAGAAGTTCCTTGAAATTATTCGAAAAGAGAGACCTACCTTGTTTTCCGGTGTTCCGACTGTTTATGGGGCTCTTTTAAAACAGCCTGAGGCTACAGAAGAAACGATGAAATCTCTGAAATTATGCATGGCTGGTTCTGCCCCTCTTCCGTTGGAAGTAATTAGAGCTTTTGAAGAAAAAACTGGAGCCGTCATTTTAGAAGGATACGGGCTCTCAGAAACCTCTCCGACTACTCATCGGAACCCTGCACAGGGAGTCAGAAAAGCAGGAAGTATCGGCATCCCAGTTCCTAACACGGATTGTAAGATTGTCGATCAGTTTACTGGCGAAAAAGAAATGCCAGTTGGGGAAGTGGGTGAATTAGTCATAAAAGGTCCTCAGGTAATGAAAGGATACTGGCAAAGAGAAGAAGATACGAAGAGGACTCTGGTGGACGGCTGGCTGTATACAGGGGACTTGGCCCGAATGGATAAAGACGGCTATTTTTATATCGTAGGACGAAAAAAAGAGTTAATTATTGCCAGTGGATACAATGTTTATCCTAGAGAAATAGAAAATGTGCTTTATGAACATCCTTCTATTCAAGAAGCAGCGGTGTACGGGATACCAGATGAATACAGGGGGGAAACCGTGCAGGCAGCGGTTGTATTAAAAGATCAAGGTTTCATAGATAAAGAGGAACTTAGAGTGTGGTTAAAAGAAAGACTCGCAGTGTACAAGGTGCCAACAAAGATAGACATTTTACCCTCACTGCCGAAAACAAGCGTAGGAAAAATATTAAAACGAACACTCCAAAATCAAGCGAAAGAAAACCAGCTTTTAAAGTAAGGCTGCGAGACGAGCTTTTCAAGCAGTTACAGGGAGCACCCTGAATAACAAAAGAAAGAGGGATAAGTATGAAACGTTATGGATTAATCGCAGGGGCAGCGGGCATGTTGATGATCACTGGATGCGGAGGGGAAAGCGCAGGAGGTAATTCTGATAGTGATTTGATGCATTCACATATTTCAGGGCCTACAGCTTCTGGCTGGTATCCTCTTTCCACGTTGATGACTGATATATGGATGGATGATATAGAAGGGGCAAATATAACTGTTGTGGAGGGAGGAGCGATAGGAAACATTCGTGATGTGAACCAGGGAACAGAAATGCTGACAGGGATGGCCTTTGCTTCTGATTTTGCCGATGCTATTGAAGGGCGGGGATCGTTTGAAGGAGACCCTCAAGAAAACATAAAAGGACTAGCTGTGCTGTATCCTACGTTATGGAATTTTGCTGTATTGGATTCCAGTCCTTATGAAACGATTGAAGATGCGCTGGAAAACGGAGCAGACATCATTCCGGGAGAAGCTAATGATGCCAGTTCTCAAACAGCTGAACGTGTGTTTGAGGCAATGGGTTATACGACTGAAGATATTGAAGCAAACGGCGGAAGTGTAACATATAACGCTACGGAGATGCCAACAACCAAATGAGAGATGGCGGGATTGATATGGTCGTACAAGGAGGGTCACCCTATGTAACAGGCTTAAGTGAGCTGGACACGACCAACCCTGTCCGTCCTCTTCCAATACCCGAAGATGCCTTGCAAGAGCTGGATGAAGCAGGATACGGATATAATGTTGAAATGTCAATTCCCGCCGGCTCTTATTCTAATTTAGAAGAGGATGTGCCAACTGTCTCAACCATGGCTATGGTAGTCGTAAATGAAGATATGGATGAAGAGACTGTTTACGAGCTCACAAAATCCCTTTGGGAGAACCTTGAACGTTTTCAGGACGAACAGCCAAACAGAGGGGACTATTTTGATCCAGAGCTAGGTTATCACGGCCTGGTAGACCCGGATGAAAACATGCATCCTGGAGCAAAACGATACTACGAAGAGATTGGAGTTGTAGAGTAAGGAAAACAATCCTGACTGTACAAGGATAAATGGGCTGGAGGAGAGGGGATTGTATCTCCCCTCCGATTTTTCAGGAAAACACAGATATTTGTGACTGGCATAAAGGTGAAACTGCCTGCTGGCGGGGTGTTTTCGTTAATAGAAATTTTCCCTTCATTATAGAAACCAACTTGGAATGGATAATAGCAGAAAGTGAGGGAGCAAGAAATGACGACGATTAATTTAATTGGTTTTCTTTTAGTAACTCTATATGCTCTGTATTTATTTTACACTCTAGTAAAAACACGCTATGAATACATTAAACTTGG